>CAZVON010000010.1:20494-34907 GCA_964628435.1 uncultured Gammaproteobacteria bacterium | reverse complement strand
CAGAACCTTCAACAATTAACAATTCACTTTTAACAACCTACAATGATTTCAGTTTTTTGGAAAAACCACCTAATTGTTTTGCAATTAACTCCGCTTGGCGTAAATATCTGTTGAATACTGCTTGTTCAATCAAAGCTTGATTCAAAATGATATCTAAACACGCTACTGCTTCATTGATAGAACCCAAAGCATTCTCTATGTATCTGTTAAAATCTTTATCGGATCTCTTCGCTGAACCCTCAGCAATATTCAGGCAAATAGACAATGTACACCTCCGAAGCTGATCTCCCAATTCCCAATATTCTTTTGTGAATGTTTTGGTTAATTTAACGATTTCTTTATAGAATTCTTTTGATTCTTTATAAACCTGAAAGTCTAGAAATCGAAACGTCTTCATAATTCTATTGTTGCTGGTTAATTGTGAACTGTCAAATGTTAAATGTTCGGTCTTGCAGACCGATCGACTTGCATGCCTAAGGCACGCCGCCAGCGTTCATCCTGAGCCAGGATCAAACTCTCAAAAAAAATGAACGGATTTACACAAAACAAGAAACAGATTAACACGGAAAAATCCGCGCGAATCTGATCCCATCTGTGAATATCCTTCAGTCCGCCAGAGGCGGACTTCCTACCACTTCCAGATCACCCAGCTAAGCTGAGTTGGAAGTATCCTGCTTGAATGTGCTGTTAATTTGTCAATGTGCTCTTCGCTCAGAGTAATAATGAACTACCGAAGTTATAAAAAACCCGCCAAAGGCGGGTTACTGTCCCAACATCTTTGACAAAAGGTTCTTACATATAGAGTAGAAAACTACCTGAACAAATCAGGCAGACTATATTTATTATAATCTTTATTCTCGCTTTGTCAAGCTACAAAAAAACTTTTCTTGCTGTCGTCTATAGTATTATTTATATCTACGTCTTAGATCTTTGCTTTAATATTTCTCTCAAAATTTTCCTTAAAGGTACCGAAGATATTTGTAAGTCAGCATTTATAAAAAATTCGTCTAGTTTTTTGTTTTGACTCTTCTCGTATTCAAGAGCTTGAGCTGCCATTTCAAGCTTATCAAGTTGCCAAAATATTTTTGCTTCTTGAGTTGTCCGTTCTATCATTTCTCCAAATATTTTTACATATTCATTTGACATTCCAATTATTCCAAAAACCATTTCTATTCCTTTTTTTTCTAACGCTTCTTTTTCTGCACGTTTTTTAATATCAATTATTTTCCCTCGAGACCAAATCACATCTCCTGTTACTATTTCACCAAGATCGTGCAATATCGCCATTTTTATAATTTTTTCTTTATCTATTTCAATAAGAGAAAAATTCCACTTTCAATAGCTAAAGACCTGGTAAAAGATTGTCAATCTGTGCAACTCCTGGCATTCTCGGCTCTTGAGAGTTTAGAAGTGGACCAGGCTCTACTAGAGCAACTCGATAGCCTAAGACTTATCGGAAAAACAACATCGTTTAGGTCAAACGAGTATTATCCTGGCGAAGCAAAATCACTTAACTATGACTTCATCAGAGATGGTGTTCGCTACTTTGGGTATCTTGGGTTTACTACAGATAATAAACTTATTACCATTGAATCACGCTTGCCAGAACCGAAAGACTATCATAGAATTGGGGTGTTTGGGTTGAGACAGAGAGTGAGTAATTCTAGGTGCTTTTTCCACCCCTGCTGAACCTTGGCACGAGTATTCAATCTTTTTTATAGACTTATTTCTTGGATATTAAGCTTTTTATGTAATTTGAAAAATAGTCTTTATATTTACTTTGAAGCTTTTTCTTACGCCAATCACTTCCTGAAATTACGCCCCTACAAATGCTAGATCCACACTGACAATTTATAGCTTCTGTCGGTAAACAGTTCATCCCTTCATAATCAGCGTCCGTCATTGCATAATCAAATGTTATTTCCTCTCCTGTATTAATATTGTGAATTGCAACTAAATTAACTCTATCCTTAATCCCGCAATTAGGATCGCAAGAATGGTTTACAAGGAAAACTCCGTTTAGGGATTTTTTATCGACAGGACAAAAATATTTACCCAAGTCATATTGGAAACAAGTTTCTCTTAGAGCTTTATAAGGCTCTTGGTCAACTTCAAAGTTATGAATAACCACACCATCCGTTGTTAAAATAACCTCTCCTTCAGGTATATCATGCTTTGCAAAAGTACCAATCCCTTCTATCTTACTTTTCTTAACTATTACGTTTGAGTTCATATTCTGAATTATACATATGTAAAGTAGATTCCAGCAAAATTCACTAAGGCCTGCCTACGAGTAGGCGACATTTGCAAAGCAAATGGTTACTGCTTCACTCCTCCCTGCAAAATTATTTCTAGCTTAGACGAAATCTGTTAAGGATCTGCTATAATCAGCCGAATGACACTTTCTCCTGAGGCTAAAAACCACCCCACAATACACCCCGGGGGTGGATTTTTGAGGACCGTCCCTGTTTCCTGTTTCTTTGGTTTCTCTGATGTTTCTCTGATTCTGCTACCCGCTATCGCAAATCCAAAACCCAGTCTTTGAAATCATTTTCCCTATCATAGTGAGAATTTGGTTTAAATGATTGGTCTAAAAATCCGCCAATTGCTCGGGACGCCAGAACTGTCCGTAATTTTTCTTTGTCATATCCCCTATCTAAAAGCTTTTGAAATATTTTGATTGCCAATTCAGGCATTCCTAAAACCGTATGAACTCTTTGAAGAAAATAACAGATATCGTAATTTTCTACCCCATGAGAATGAGCATGCTCGGCATCAATTAAACCTAACTTACCATCGCCTAAAACCATAATATGCCATGGAGTAAAGTCACCATACCTTGGTTTTTCGGAAAGACTTCCTGCACAATTAACTACAACTTTCCAAAGATCATCCAAACCATATTTTTGACTAACATCTTTTGGAACACTATCCAACCAAGATCTTGTTTTTAACTTAAACCATTCTTGATGATCGGAGTTTTGAATAGCATCGTTGATAGGAATATTTAGAGGTAAGCTTTGAATATGCTCTGCAAAAGAAATTATCCCATCAAGATTTTCTTCGATTAAATTATTTTTTCCTTCCATATCACATAAAAAAGGCCCGTCAAATCTATCCATAACAAGATAATAAAGACCATTATAATACCCGTCTTCTAAATTTTCGGGGACTAGAAGATTGTCAGAGGTGGAATATCTATTAAATTCATCGTTCCAAACTTTCTCTGTTTCGCTTCGTACGCTAATTCCTTCTGTTGTTGAAAGTTTTAAGAAAAATTCTTTTTCGTTTTTCTTAACCCAACCAGCCACATGTCTTCTTTCCTGCCACAATTTTTGAACATCATATTTTTGACTAAAAAAATCTTTAACCTGCCCCAAATCAAGCTCCTGTCCAACTCTATAATCCAGAGTTTTTCCATTTTTTCTAACCTTAAACGCTTGCATAGCAATTTACATTATTACACGCTTCCACACCCCACAATACACACAATACACCCCGGGGGTGGATTTATATTGACACCTAGGGATTTTTATACTTCATCGCCTCATACAACACTATTCCAAGACTAACCATAACATTCAGCGATTTATTTACTCCCCACATAGGAAGTTCAACAATATAATCGGCAATATCCAAAACCTCTTTGGATACGCCATTGGTTTCATGCCCAACAACAAGAGCAATCGGAAATTGATAATCAACTTTATTATATGTAACACTCCTTGAATCTTGCTCAATAGCAACCACCTGTAGATTTTCAATTTTCCCTGCCTTGACGGCAGGCAGGAATTTTAAATTTTCAATTGCGGAAACTGCGGTTTCCGAGTATTCCCACTTAACCCACTCGGTTGTATTAATCGATGCTTTTTTAATGCGGGTATGGGGCGGTGTTTCGGTTTGTCCGCATAGGATCACTTTTTCTGCTGCCACCGCGTCTGCCAACCGAAAAATCGCGCCTACATTATACGTGTCCAATACATTATCGACAACAATATACATAGGATTTTTTTTTATATTCGCAATATCTTGCAGATCCGGCGTTGTTGTTCGTAACTGCGATGCTCCAAGCTTTAACATTTTTTGATCTTACTATAAACTCATTGCTTTTACAATTCTAGAAGTTGAGATCAGATATAAAATCTAATGGTTACTATTGTTGAATAGTGACACGAGGTGTTGGGGTAACAGTTGAAACCGGCGTTACTGTCATTACATCTTGGTTATAAATATCATTTACACTTTTTTGTGCTTTTACAAAGCTTTGGGCTGATTCAAGAGCTTGCTGCACGGCTTTTTTACCTTGAACAATAGCTATTTGTTGCATGCGCAGCAGATCTTCTTGTTTTACTTTTTCTGCTGCTAATAGTTTTGCGCGTTCAAGCTCTAAAGCTTTGTTTTTTTGCGCGATTGCCACTTCAAGAGCTTCTTGACGTTTTGTGATTACCCGACGAGATACTTCTTGGGCTTGCCCAGCAAGCTCTTCCAAATCATGTTCTATTTCCTGCGCGTTTTCTGCAATCTCTGCGATCCGACGAATCGCGAGCCTACTTAAATCATCTCGAATTTCGTTTTCTAATTCTTCTTGAGATAAAGAATCTTCTATAATCACTTTCGAAGTCAATAAAGAGTCTTGAGCTACTTTTACTTTTGATTTTAACTCTAATGACGCGTTATTCTCAAGTACGTCAAGCGCTTGCTGCTTTTCTTTAATTGAAATAGTTAAGATTCGCGCGAGTTTTTTTACATTTTTACCGGCAAATTGAGCTGCGGCAAGTTCTTCCGAGGCGTTTCTCATGTTGTCCGAAACACCATTGAGAGAATACGCTACTGCCTGTTGATTCTTTTTTGCCAGCATATACCGAAGCTCTGCAAGCCGTTCTCCCGCAACATCATTATAAACAACAGCTTTTGCATCGGGGGTAAGCGCGACAATTATTCGTACATTTTGCTTAAGTGGATCAAGAAAAAATAAGGGACTGTCAGGCAAAACAAAACCAGGACCCGAAGCGGTTGGTGGAATCGTGATGGTTTCTGATGTATTAGTCGTAACCCCAAGTATTTTTTCTCTATGATGCGCAGATACTGTTGGAACGGTAATAAGAAGAAAAACAATCAAAAAAGATAGGCAGAAAACTTTCTTCACTTTATTATTGTGTAATATTCTTTTAGAGAATGTCAATACCTTATTTTATTTGCACACTCTTGACAGAATATGTTACCATGACTAGTATGACTGCAACTGGACATGCAGTAATTGGAACTGTCATCGCTGCAAAAATTTCTAATCCATATATCGCTGTAGCATTAGCTCTTTCTTCTCACGTATTAGCAGATTTATTCCCTCATTGGGATTCAGGCACTAATGGAAAAAAGAAATCGCGCACGCGTAAAATAACAGAAGCAGCAGCCGATGTTGTAGTAAGCTATATCGTTTCTTATCTCTTAATGTTCTATCTCTTTCCAACTACTGATATAACCTATGGGTTTATGATGGTTTTTGCCGCTCAGTTCTTTGACTGGGTGACTGCTCCGTATTACTTTCTTGGATTGCATATGCAACCCTTCAAGTGGTTCTATAAATTTCAATCCGCAACAAATAGCAGGCTCGATAAACCATGGGGAATCATCAATCAAATAGGAATTCTTCTGCTACTGATAATCCTAGCAAAGATTTTATAGACTCATGCATTCACCTGCCTCATTTACTGCTTCTGATAACTTTCATTCTTCTGGTTCTCACACCACATCTCATTGGATTCTGCCTGCTTTATTATTTCTTATTGTGCTTACTATTATCCCTGTCTCTGTATATGTTCTTTCTACTTTTGTATCTACACCAAACTCTTCTGATAATTCAATTAATTCGCTTCCACCACCGACACCTAAACCAACAGAAGGAAAATTTTGTGCAGGTCTTGCAGGGTTGCAATGCCCAACAGGATACACCTGCAGGCTTGATGGTGACTACCCGGATGCTGGAGGAAAATGTATAAAAAAGAAATAAGATTCTAGATATTTCAAGCGTTATGGAAGCTTGTTTTTAGGATCTTTTTTCTTTGCGAATTTTTTTTGTAATTTGTTAGGATCAAAATTTTGAATATCTTCTAATTTCCAAGCAGCAAAGTCACAATTTGGATAGTTAGAGCAACCGAAAAATTTGCGGCCCTTTCTGGTACGTTTTACAATTACTTTCCCTTCCTGTCGGTCGTTGACCAGGCATTTTGGACAGGTTAAGCCTGTTTCTTCAACCAATGGTTTGGAAAAGTCACAGGTTGGGAACGTGCTACAAGAAATAAACTTGCCAAACTTTCCAATTCTTACTACTAATTTTGATCCGCATGTTGGACACAACTCGTCAATTTCTTCAACTTCTATCTTGACTCTTTCTGCGTCTTTTTTTACTTTTTCCAGTTTCTTTTCAAAAGGCGTATAAAACGCGCGCATTAATGGTATCCACTGTTTTTTCCCATGCGCAATATTATCTAATTCGTCTTCCATTTCAGCGGTAAACGGAATGTCGTCAATATCTGAAAAGTTTGTCACCAAAAAGTCATTTACCGCTATACCAACTGGTGTTGGAGTAAATCTTGCATCTGTTCTTTCTATGTACCGTCTTGATTCAAGAGTAGAAATAATAGCTGCATATGTCGATGGTCGCCCAATGCCTTTTTCTTCTAATGTTTTAATAATGGATGCGTCGTTATACCGCGGAGGAGGTGGTGTTTGATGTTGTTCTGGCGTTACTGAAACAAGATTTAATTTTTCCCAAGCGGTAAATTGTGGCAAACGAGTATCTTGAAGTGCCTGAGGATTCACCTTCAAAAACCCATCGAATATTAACACTGATCCATTTGCTTTAAACCTATACGAATTCTTTCCTTCATTCTGCCTCTGTGAATCAACATATACGGTTGTTGATTCAATAATGGCATCGCTCATTTGCGAAGCAATTGCCCGACGCCAAATAAGCTCATACAATTTCCCATATGCTCCTCCTAAATCCTGCGAAATCACCGAAGCTGATACATTTACTTTTGTCGGTCGAATTGCCTCGTGCGCTTCCTGAGCCAATTTCTGTTTGGTTTGGTACATGCGTGGACTTTTCGCAACATATGCTGCGCCAAATTCTTTATGGACATACGCTCGAATTAAGCTTTTAGCAGAGTCTGCCATTGCAACCGAATCAGTACGATGATAGGTAATATGTCCTTCTTCGTATAGTTTCTGCGCTAAAGACATTGTCCGCCTTCCAGATAATCCAAGTCTTCTCGCCCCGTCTTGCTGAAGCGTAGAAGTAGTGTAGGGAGGCTGTGGTGATCGTTTTGTTTCTTTTTGAATAACTTCTGATACCACATATCCATGTTTCTGTATGTCTTCAACTATTTCTTGTGCTTTTTCACCAGTATCAATAACTGTTTGTGTAACTCGATACTCTCCATCATAAAGAGTAAAAGAAGTACTCGTTTCAATTTTTTCTCCATTTATCTCTATTAACTCAAAATCCGTTCCTTCTGTCTCTTTATTCAACCTAGCGATGATAGTCCAATAGTCTACTTTTTTAAATTGTTCTATTTCTTTCTCTCTCTCCACAACAAGACGCAGGGCCACTGACTGGACTCTTCCGGCCGAAAGACCACGTCTTACTTTTTGCCACAAAAGCGGAGACAATTTATATCCAACTAACCTGTCTAAAACACGTCGTGATGTTTGTGCGTTAACCAGGTTTTCGTCGATGTCTCGAGGATGGGCAAGAGCATCCTCAATTGCTTCTTTGGTGATTTCGTGAAATACAATCCGCCGAAACTTTGAACTTTGAACTCTTAACTTTGAATTTGAGCCGAGCACGTCTCTAACGTGCGAGGCGATTGCTTCTCCTTCTCGATCTGGATCGGTTGCAAGAATAATATGTTCTGCTTTTTTTGCGAAACCATAAAGTTGTTTAACCACTTGTTTTTTATCCGGCATAAGCTCGTATTGAGGCAAAAAATTATCGTCGACATCAACTCCAAGCTTGCTTTTTGGCAAGTCCATAACATGACCCATCGAGGCTTTAATCTCGTAATCTTTTCCTAAAAAACGCCCGATGGTTCGGGCTTTGGTGGGTGACTCAACAACAACTAAATTCATAGAAAAATAAGAATTATTCGCACATATTAGAACTATTGAAATTTGTATTCATTCGCATGTTAACAATTGTAGTCTACATTATACAAGACATGTCAATATATCAATCGAAACGTACTGTTTTCCCCTCTTACTATTATTCCTTTTATTTCCATTATCGAGAGCATACTTCCTAATTTTGCCGCATCAACACCAGTTTGTTTAACCAATTGATCAAAATGGAGCGGTTCGTTAAAAAGCAACTCTAAAATCATTTCTTTTTCCTTCGTATCTGCTTTCTTAATTCTCAATTCTGAATTCTGCTCGCCTCGCGCCAGAGTCGACGCTAGGCGCTGAGTCGAAGCGGGAATTCTAGATCCTCCACGAATAGTAAGTTCATTAATAATATCATGTGCCGAAGTAACAAGCTTAGCCCCTCGTGAAATCAATTTATATGGTCCTTTGGAAAGACTTGATGTAATTGGCCCTGGCACTGCAAAAACCGGACGGCCAAACTTAAAGGCGTAATCTGCACTAATAAGTGAACCGCTATCTTCTGCTCCTTCGGTTACAACGACTCCGACTGATAACCCTGCAATAATTCTATTTCGGGAAGGAAACGATCCTTTGGTCGGCGGGTGTCCTAAAGGTAATTCAGAAATAACCGCGCCACCTTTTTGAATAATCTGATTGTATAGCGAAGAATTCTCCCTTGGTGTACAACAATCCACCCCACATCCAAGTACCGCAATGGTTTTCCCGCCATTTTCAAGAGCAGTTTCATGGGCAATCGCGTCAACCCCCAAAGCCAGTCCGGAAACAATGGTAAACCCTTGGCTTGCTAATTCTTGCGTTATTAGTTGTGTCACTTCCCGTCCGTAACTGGTAACCTTGCGTGACCCCACAATACCAATAGATAAGCTATTAAAATCAATTGTTCCCTTTGTGTATAACACAATGGGTGGTTTTTTTGTTGTAAAAAGAAGCTTAGGGTACGAAGAATCAGCACGAGCTAAAAACGAAACTTTATTATTGTTCAATTTTTGTATATAGTTTTTGATTGAAAATTCGTTTCTGAATTTATCAAACTTAAGTGTCGTCAAAGCTCCAATTCCTGCTTTTTTCAAATCAGACGGTGAAGCTTCCCATGCCTGTTGCGCGCTTTTAAAATAATCCAACAGCACCTGAAAACGTGCTGGTCCAATACCAGAAAACAACGAAAAACCTACATAATAATCCCGCTCCTCCATAGTATTATTCATAGTATAACAACAGTATAGAGATTTACGTATTGACAAAGAAAAAACATTTCATCTATTCTATATAGAGAATGCAAAACCTACGTGATAGGTTTTTATCGTTGTTTATAAACAGACTCTATACAAAAAAAGTCTTTAGTATCCTTACGATTGCTTTTCTTCTTGCCGCTGTCCCACTCACTGTCTATATTGCCCAACAACAGCAAGAGATACGACAGCGAGCTTCTGAAAGTGATGTTAATAATCAATTATCAATTGTACTAAGCGACTTGTCTGATGGTAATGAGTTAAAACGAGACGATGGAGTCTATCAATTAACCGACACAAAAGTGAAAGTTTCGCTCAATTATACTGATCAATCTTCTAATAATCCATTCGGGAAATCTCTTCGATTTCCAAACGTTCAACAAAACAATCCTTATATCATCATTCCGCACTCAGAGAGTCTTATGCCCTCATTAAATTACACGATAGAGATGTGGGTTAAGTTATCTCCATCTCAAAATTCATCAGCAGTTTTAATACAAAAGGGATCACACCAAACTAATGATTTTTCCTACTCTTTGACCTATATACCACAATGGAGAGCGTTAAGGTTTAGTATATCTGATGGTAGTTGTGGGTACCCAAGAGTAGTTGATGGAACAATCTTATCGCCTGAAGATTTTAATATTTGGCGACACATCGCTGTAGTGATACAAGATGGAACAGTCCGTATATATGAAGATGGAGCAAAGATTAATACAACTGGATTACGCATCCCTGGCGTGTGTGATAGGGGTGGACAAATAATCTTAGGAGGGTATAGAGATCATACAAATACGATTATTGGAACATTCTTGGGAGAATTTGATGATATTCGGCTGCAAAACCAGGTAATTTACACTGAATATCAAACCAATATGCCTGTAGAACCTCTATCCGCCAATGAGCATACAAAACTTTTATACCATTTTAACGGAGATCTACTGGATACTAGCGCAAGCAATAATTACGGACAATTGGCCGGAACAGGGACGGAGTATGTAAATTCCAGTATTCAGCCTGATTCGGTTGCGGTAACTCCGACCCCAACTCCAACTTACCCATTCGGTCAAGCTCTACAGCTCTCTGGCAACTCCTGTTTAGATACCAGAGATATTTTGGCGGTTGGGATGGATACATTCTCAGTTAGTGGATGGATCAAACCTTCAGGATCATACCCTCGAAGCGGAAAGATTATAACTAATGACGTGTTCGCTATCGAGCAAAGCTATCTTACACTTTATTTTAAGGTCTATAACAACGACAGAGATTGCTCCAATATCATCTGTCGTGACAACTATCAGTATGCAGTAGCCTCTGTCGGTGGTCTACAGTATAACCAATGGTTTTATTTCATGGCTGTTAAAGAACAAAATAGATTGCGTCTGTTTGTTAATGGAAGAGAATCTACTGCTCCTTTGACATTTGGACCTCTACCAACACCTTATCCTGGTTGGGATGATACAGAGACACCTCAGATTGGTGGAACTACTATCGGATGTCTAGCTAGGCTGGTAAATAATCGGATGAGTCGAGTTGGTTTTTATAGTGGGGTTATCGATGATATCACGATCACTAATAGCGTGATTTCAAATCCAGAACAGATACCAACGAGTCCTTCTCCAAGTGCTATATATAATTTTGAGGGGTCATTGCATGGATTAACCAACTTTTATGGCTTACAACCTGCAACATTTGTTGACTCAGACATCACCTCTCGTCCAACACATCCACCTGTTCCCACGACCGTACCTGCTACTCCAACTTTACCACCCGTTCCTCAATATAGAATTGCAGAGAGCGAAGCAGAACTATCAACAGTATTGTTAACGAATTATTCTGGCCCTTTTGAGTATGAATTTAGAGATCAAAGTTTTGGTGAAAAAACGCTTTGGATTGAGTATCTAATAAATATCAGGGCTATCAGAAGATCCGAACGAGTCAATCTATTACCCACTGAACTTTTTCCTACGGTTGCGCCAAGTAGTACTCTGGCTATTCCTACCGCTCCCCCTACATCAACGGTTACTCCAACCCCATTGCCTACCGCAACATCAACGCCAACTGCCGTGCCAAGTCCATCTCCAAGTCCAACGCCAACGCGGGTTCCTGGCACAAATGCGTCAATCTCTGCAGAGACAATATTTCCAGCAAGCCCGGCAATTACAGTAAATTGGTCGTTGTCAAATCCTAACAGAGGAGCATGGATCGCGCTTGCTCGGCCAAACGATGGGCCTCGTTCGTACGTCAATTGGATTTGGGCGAATATCTGTCAGCGCACAGGAGGCGAGCCAAATGTTATTCCAACCAGCGGCGGTCTGTGCTTTTTCCCAAAGCCCACCACTCCAGGAGTGTATGAAATGAGGCTCTATGGAGCGAATAATTTTACTATATTGGCAAGAAGCCAACAGTTCCAAATCGCAACCGTAAGTATAGATACATCCAATGTGTCAACGGTGAAGATACAATGGAATCTTGGCATTGCTAACAGAGGTTCGTGGATTGCTATTGCCAAACCAAATACTCCACATACTTCATTTAATTCATGGGTGTGGGCAAACACCTGTGTGCGCTCAAACGGAGAACCCAATGTAACTCCAAGAACTTCTGGAGAATGTACTATTCAAAAACCCACAGCAGCAGGTAACTACGAAATACGGTTGTTCGGTATGAACGGTTTTGACAATCCTGTTGCGTACAGCTCTCAATTTACGATTTCCAGCGCAATGATTTCCGTTGAAAAAACCACCCAGTCTCTGATTGCCCGATGGAATCTTCCAACTGCCAATAGAGGATCATGGATTTCTATTTCGCCAGTTGGGAGCGGAAACAGAAGTTTTATGGCATGGGTCTGGGCAAACACGTGTGTCCGGGGCAATGGAGAACCGAATGTAACACCCCAAGTATCGGGAACGTGCACGCTTAATCTTCCAACTCGATCTGGAAGTTATGAATTACGACTCTACGCGGCAAATGATTTTACTATTACCGCAAAAAGCACTCCTTTTACTATTCCATGATTTTCTTGAAGAATCTATTTTGAAAACCATTTCTCCAAAACCTTTTTCGCAACTGGGGCGGCGACATTGGAGCCTTCTCCCGAAGATTCCACCAATACAGTCAAAATAATTTCTGGATCATACGCAGGAGCAAATAGAGTAATCCAAGCATGCGGCAATGTTTTTTCTCCACCATGTTGGGCAGTCCCCGTCTTACACGCAATTGAAACTTTTCGATAGTCTTTTAAACTTCCCGATGCTGTTGATTCAGGCACCTCGAAAAAATTCTTTCCGTCAATTCTTAATTCTGCTCGCCTCGCGAAGCGGGAATTCTTAATTCTGAATTCGAACAATGGCCATGCCACTCCTGTCGGACTGCAACTTTCTATCATTCCCTGCCTAATCAACGAAATAGTCTTTTCTGATAAGAATTTCGTCAGGCCGCTTGGCGAATCGAATTTCGAATGCTTCAACAAATGGGGTTTGTGTAAAATGCCCCCATTTGCAACAACGGATGTCCACGCATTCACCTGGAATGGAGTAACGAGAAGGTATCCTTGCCCAATCCCATAATGGTACGTATCTCCTAAATACCACTGTTCTCCAATATGTTTTTTCTTCCACGCGTTCGTTGGTAATACCCCTTGAGATTCCCCTTCTAAATCAATCCCTAAAGATTGTCCCACTCCAAACTGTTTGGCAAAATAGGACAATCTGTCTACACCAAGTAGTTCTGCTAATTTATAGAAAAAAATATCATTCGAGCGTTTAATGGCTTTGACCACATTCACGTGTCCTTCGGTTTTTCCGTACTGGGTGTAATACCAATTCGCAAAGGAAAATGCCCCAACATGCATGATACCAGTATCTTCAACCGTAAAAGATTCATCAATCTTTTGGTCTTCCAGTCCTGCCGCGGCCGTGACTAATTTAAATGTCGAACCAGGTGGATATACTCCCGAAATCGCTCGGTTTAATAACGGCTGATTATCGCTGTCTGATAACACGTGCATAATTGTTTTATATGGAGAGTCAGAAGACGGTTTGTAGGTTTCGTCAAGAGTAAATAGATTCGCGTCAAACGAAGGTTTTGACACAAGAGCAAGAACTTCTCCATGCGCATTTGTGGCTATAATTACTCCTTTCTCTGCTTCTTTGAGTGCTTCATATGCTGCTTTTTGCAAGTCTATATCAAGGGTTAATGTAATATCCTGACCAGCTATCGCATCAGTTTGTCCCAGCGTTCGAATTGGTTTTCCACTACTTTCTACTTCTACTAACTTTTTCCCATCTACTCCTTTGAGTTGCCCTTCGTATCGTTTTTCAATCCCCATTTTCCCAATAAGATCTAAAGCGCTATATTCTTTATAGTTGAAGCTTTCCAGCTCTTCTTCTGAAACTTGTCCAGTATACCCGAGTACATGGGCTGTTATGTCTTTGTAGGGATACTGTCGTAAAGCGTCAACTTCAAGCCCTTTTTGACCTTGAGCAATCAATGGGAGAGCTTTTTCTCGAGTAATTAATTTGGTTTTATCGCCTTGGACTAATCGAAAACCTGGAATATTAAACACCAGTGGAATCGCGTTTCTATCAAAAATTATGCCTCGTGGCGCGTGAATGATGGCTGTTCGAATCCGATTACTGTCTGACAGTTTTTTATAATAGCTTCCCTCAACAACCTGTATATAGAAAAGTCGCGCCAGCAAAATACCACAGGACAGAAATAGAAAAAACAAGATCAGAAAATAACGCACAAAGGTAGATGTCTTACTGCTTTCATCCCGAAATCGTGACGGTTTTTCGGTAAAAATGTACTCACCAAACGCAATACCTGGTTTTGCCATATTATTTTTTGTTTATTCCTTTTCTTTTTTCATGTATAGTACTGCTTGAAAAAAGAGCATACTCAATACCGATACTACTGCTGCTTGCGCTAGAAGAAATTGTGTTTCAGCTATAAATCCATAGATAATCGTTCCCAAAAAAGAAGAAATGCCTCGACAACGTGTTCGAACATATAAAAGG
>CAZVON010000010.1:0-20484 GCA_964628435.1 uncultured Gammaproteobacteria bacterium | reverse complement strand
CGTTCCCAAAAAAGAAAAAACACCAACAAAAGGTACTGTTTGAATCTCGAATTTGCGCTTATACAAATATACCAAACCCAAAAGTCCGATGAAAAATATGCTACTTACCCCTACTGATCGTACTAACAACATATCGGCACATACTCCATAGATAAGCGCAGCAGCTAATACCCACGATTGTTGATAAAAGATAAAAAGCACCAATACAATCGCAAGCATAAAAGGAATGGTTGTGGTAGTAGCTTGCAGAAATAGAGTCAATACAAACAGTAACACAAAACCAGTTGCTTTCATAGATATAGTAGTTTTAGTTGGTAAGTACAAACACCGTAGATAATTTCGAAAAATCAAGTACATGCTTTACTTTTGCTGTCTGAAATAACGCGCTTGGTTTTTTATCCACCGATACAATTAAACCAACAATTAAATCCGGAGGAAACCCTTGTCCCTGCGTATTGACGTCTGGGTATGTAACCACAAGATCGCCAACTGTAAGGTTTTCCGAAAGAAGCACATTATCAAAAAGCATTTCATTATTTCCCAGTCCTTTAATAACTCCAAGAGCCGATGTTTTTTGAGTTTTTGCGGGAAAAGAAGACTGTTTGTTTCCCACAAGACGCACTTGGGAAAGATTTTGTGAAACAGCACTAACTTGTCCTACCATGTTACTCTTATAGACTACTACTTGACCAATTTTTATGTTGTTTTTCCCTCCATCAATAACAAACACTTCAGGCGCAGTAATTCCTGGCACAAATGATGGTGCTCCAATAATTTTTACCGGAAAAAGTCTGGTACTTGTGGGCACGGAAGTTTGAAATTGATCACGCAGGGCTTTGTTTTCTTTTTGAAGCGTTTGGTAATTGTTTGTTTTTTCTAAAAGCTCTGCTATTTTTTGCACGTTGTCTGGGGTACTATTTCTTCCAATTTCTAACAGTGGTAATAAAATCCGCTGGACAACGCCGTTTACGATATCTCCGATTGGAGTTTTAAAAATACCAAAAACAAAAACTGAAGACACAAAAAATAATATGATAATTGGAAAAAAATAGTTACGTGTACGCATGAAATTATATACTTATTTATTTTAACCCGCCAGTTACTTTTACCTGTTCAAGAAGTGAAGAATCCTCTAGCAGTTTTCCTGTACCTCTCACTACAGAAAGCAACGAATCTTCAGAAACAATAACTGGCATACGAGTTCGCTCCACAATCAAGTGATCAAGACCCGAAAGCTTTGCGCCCCCTCCTGTTAGCAAAATTCCGTGCTCTAAAATATCCGCGGTTAATTCTGGAGGCGCTTCCTCTAATACTTCCGCAACTCCTTCAATGATTTCTGAAAGCGTTGGCGCAAGCGCTTCTCTTATTTCTGTTTCAGAGACGCGAAGACTACGCGGCAGCCCTGTTTCGATATCCCGACCCCTCACAATGGCCATTTTTTCGCCTTTTACCTCTTCCTGTTTTACCGAATCAGTGTCTTCGATATGAAGACTCTGAAGTTTTGCCGCTCGTGCCGGCGATAATCCTTTCGATGTTTTTTTGTACGCGCTGCCAATTTTTATCTTCACTTCTTCGGCAGTACTTTCTCCTAATATTAAACCGTGCCGAAGTCGAATATAATTCACAATTGCCGAATCCATATTATCTCCCGCAACTTTTAATGATTTCCCAACCACAATTCCTCCCAATGAAATAATTGCAACTTCTGTGGTACCACCACCAATATCAACAACCATAATACCTGTTGGCGCAAATACCGATACTCCCTCTCCTATTGCCGCAGCCATTGGTTCTTCTATTAAATATGCTTCCCGCGCTCCTGCGTCAAGCGCTGCTTCCCATACAGCGCGACGTTCAACTTCGGTAACTGAAGACGGGATACCAATCACAACTTTGGGCCGTGCCCACATGGTTGGGATAACGGTTCCTACCTCGTGAACTTTTTGGATATAGTGCGCAATCATCGCAGAGGTCGCGTCGAAATCGGAAATAACTCCTCCCCGAAGCGGTCGAATGGTAATAAGAGGAGCGGGTGTTTTACCAATCATTTTTTTTGCTTCAGTACCAATGGCAATCACTTTTTTTGTTTTTTTATGCATGGCAACAACCGACGGCTCTCGGATTACCACACCTTTTCCCCGCACCCACACTAAAATATTGGCAGTACCTAAATCAATACCAATGTCTTGAGAAAATAAACTGAAGAGCTTATCTAGCATACAAATTAATTATCTAATTATCCAATCAACAAACAAACTAATAAGTAGATGATTTGATAATTGGAAATTTGTTGGTTGATTTCTAATCATTCTAGCATCTTACCTTTGCTTTGCCAATACACTGTCAGAATGATACAATTAAAAAATCATGAAAAATACATTATTGAGTATCTTTCACTACATTATTCTTGTTTGCTTCTACCTACTTTTTTTTCTTACTCCATTCATGTTTGCCAGTAATACCTCAGAACTCTTTGAATTTAATAAGATGTGGACGGTTTATATTCTCACCATTTTAATTGGCGCTTCGTGGCTTAGTAAAATGGTGCTAGCCAAGGATTTTCGGATCCAAAAAACCCCGCTTGATTTTCCCATTTTATTATTTGTTTTATCACAAGTTATTGCCACAGTTTATTCCTTGGATACGCATGTGTCTCTATGGGGGTATTATTCTCGATTCAACGGCGGATTATTATCGGTGCTGTCGTATGTGACACTCTATTATGCATTTGTGAGTAACTTTATTGAGACAAACGAGAGTTATGAGCGAGGTACAAAATTTGCGCAGGACGACAAGCGAATTGCGACGGTAAAACGACTCCTAATCGTAAGTCTTGTTTCAGGAACCATGGTCGCACTGTGGGGTCTTCCTTCACATTTTGGATATGATCCGACATGTCTTCTTTTTCGGGGTAAGTTAAATGTGGAATGTTGGACAGATCAATTTAAACCAACAGTGCGTATTTTCTCGACCCTTGGCCAGCCTAATTGGCTTGCCGCCTATTTAGCTATTTTAATTCCAATTGCTCTTGCCTTCGCAACCACAAATTCGAAATCAGAAACTCGAAATCCGAAACAAAACTTAAATAATAAAAATTCAAAACAGTTTGAACATTCGAATTTAAAGATTTGGAATTTGTTTCGAAATTCGAAATTCAGATTTAGTGCTTTTTCTGTCTTGATCGCTTTATTGTATATTTGTCTTTTATTTACTCTTTCTCAATCTGGATTTGTTGGCTTATGGGTAGGCATTGCTTTTTTTCTTTTGTTTTTTTTTCTGTTTACCGCAAAACAATGCAATTATAAAATTCCTACGCTCATTAAAAACAAGTCGGTAAAACTTGTTTTTTTTACAATGTTTCTTCTGCTGATTACCACTTTTTTTGTGGATATTCCTATTTGGCAACTTCAACAATACACATTTAGTAACTTAAAAGAGCGATATACGCAACCCTCTCAGATTACTTCCGTGCCAACGGTTACAACTACTACTCAAAGCGCAGTTTCACCAACACCTGTTCCTAATAAACAAGAGTCTGCCGCAACGTTTGAAACGGGCGGAGGCGGAACTGATTCAAGCAAAATACGACTGCATGTGTGGCAAGGAGCAATTGATGCATGGAAACAGAATATATTCTTTGGCACTGGTCTTGAAACGTTCGCATTCGCGTACTATCGCTTTAAGCCAACAGGACATAATCTTACTTCGGAATGGGACTATCTGTATAACAAAGCGCATAATGAATATTTGAATTTCTTAGCAACCACCGGAAGTGTTGGACTAGGCACTTATTTATTTATGATTGTATGGTTTCTCATTCTTTCACTTAAAAATATCTTGAATGGAAAATGGCAAATCGAAAATGGAAAATTGCTATCAGGTGCTCTTTTAGCTTCATATCTATCTATTCTCATTTCTAATTTTTTTGGTTTTGCGGTTGTGATTGTGAATGTGTATTTTTTCTTAATTCCAGCGTTTATCTTTGTCTTACTAGGCATGCTTCAACCATCTCAGAGGTATGGATATGTTCTCTCAACACAGATAAAATCAGCAAAGCATTCCAACGAGGTATCAGGAATCTCTTGGACAGTAGTTCTTATGATTTCTGTAATTTCCTTGTATTGGATCTATCTTTTGATACGCTTTTGGGTTGCCGACACCAATTACGCGTATGGGTATAATCTTAATCGAGTTTCTCAGTATCAAACCGCGTATTCATTTCTTCAAAAAGCAGTATTGCTTCGCGGCGACGAACCAGTATTTAAAGACGAACTTGCGTATAATGCTGTCGTCTTAGCGTTGTATGCCATCAACCAAAAAAAACAAGATGAGGCAAATGCGTTTTTGCAACAAGGCATTACGCTTTCTGACGAAGTAATTCGTGAGCATCCCAATAACGTTGTTTTTTGGAAAACACGAGTCCGCATTTTGTACGCGTTAAGCCAAGCTGATCCTTCGTATCTTCCCCCCGCGCTTGAAGCAATTAAAAAAGCACATGCCCTTGCCCCAACCGATGCCAAAATTGCGTATAATTTAGGCGTGTTATATGGACAAAATAAAAAAACCGACGAGGCAATACAAATGCTTGAAAAAACAATACAGCTAAAACCCAACTATCAGGAAGCATATTACGCGTTAGGACTCTTTTATCGAGAAAAAGCGCTTAATAAAAATGGACAGGTAGTTAATCTAGACTATCAAAAAAAAGCAGCAGATACCATGCGACTTATATTAAACAATTTTTCAAAAGACGATCAGCAAGCACAAGAAGCTCTCAAAACATGGGGAGAAATTGTGCGATAATATACGTGTGCCAACATACTTAGGTGCATTTTTCTTAGGGCTTCCTGTATGGTTTGTTTTATATTTTCTGCGTAAAGATCTTCGTCATAAAATGATCTATATGAGTATTCTTATTACTCTTGTCGCGCCCATTGATACTTATTTTATACCAGAATACTGGAATCCAATTACATTGGGAAATCTTTTTGGACTTCCTATAGATATATTCACACTCTTGTTTGGATTTACATTGGGAGGAATTTCGTCGGTGTTGTATGAAGAACTATTAAAAAAAACATATATCAGGTCACAAAAACGGCATCATCCATTAAAACTTCTGGTTATTGTCGGACCTATTAGTCTCTTACTCCTGGAAAAATATTCTTCATACAACTTTATGACTAATATTCTTATTGCTACGATCCTGATGATTGTTGTTATTTTGCTTGTACGGCGAGATTTATTCAAGGAAACCATTATAAGCGGCCTGTTATTCGCTTTTGTATATACCACACTTTTAAGCGTGTACATTCTTTTCTTTCCAGACGTATTAGCTGCTTGGAATTTAAAACATTTTCCTCAAATTATGATTTTGAATGTTCCTCACTACGAAATTATATGGGCTTTTCTCAGCGGTATGTTTTTAGGATCATTTTATGAGTTTAGCCATGACTACTTTCTTCGCGCCTATGCTGTAAAAAGAAAGTAAATCCAGATTTTAGTATACTCAGCAATAAAATCGGATGATTCAAATACAATAAGCAAGATTACTATCGAAAATCTCCTTTCGTGCTATAATTACTGCATGTTTACTATAGTCAAAGCGCCTCATACGGTACTCTCTCAAATCGCAAAACCAGTATTAAAAATAGACAAGCATATTGGATTGATTATTGACGAAATGAAACAAACCCTGCTTAACACTCACGATCCGCAAGGGGTTGGACTGGCAGCCCCGCAAATCGGAAAAGCCCTGCAAATTTTTTTAGTAAAGCCAACGACAAAATCGCCAATTCAGATATTTATTAACCCGAAAATACAAACAGTGGTTTACACTGATCAAAACTCCGAGTCTTATGAAACAAAATCGGCTGATGCTGATCAAGACTCTCAGAGGAGAAACGGACCAGTCAAACTCGAAGGGTGCTTGTCACTTCCTCATATTTGGGGTGTTGTGCACCGAGCTCCCAAAGTATCGGTTACATATGTAGACGAACACGGCAAAACACATTCAAAAACATTTTCTAACTTTACCGCGACAATTATTCAACACGAATACGATCATTTAAATGGGATCTTATTCCCCAAGCGAGTGCTTGAGCAAAAAGCCCAATTATATAAGTCTCACAAAGAAAATAACAAAGATGTGTTTGAGGAGATAAAACTGTGAAAGTCGTATTCTTCGGTACTCCCCACTTTGTTGTCCCTGTCTTAAAAACGCTTATTGATCACTTCGAAGTTGTTGCGGTAGTTACTTCGCCCGACAAACCAGCCGGCCGCCATAATACTCTTACTCCCGCGCCCGTTGCCCAATATGCCCAAAAACACAATATACCAATATTTAAACCAGAAAAACCCTATGAACTTGCACAAAATTCTGAATTCTTAATGCTGAATTCCGAATTGATTGTCACGGCCGCGTATGGCAAAATTCTTACACAAGAACTCTTAGAAATTCCTAAAGTTGACTCTATCAACGTGCATCCGTCGCTTTTGCCAAAGTACCGTGGCCCAACACCAATACAAAACGCTATTCTCAATGGCGATTCTGAAACAGGATTTACCCTGTATCGTATGGATACAAAAATGGATCATGGTCCTATACTTTATCAAGAGAAAGTTTTGATCTCCCAAACTGACACGCTTGATTTACTGAGTAAAAAATTATTCCAAAAATCAGCAGCGGCACTGCCCGAAGTGATTCAAAAATATACTCATCAACAGATTCAACCGATTCCTCAAGATGACTCTCAAGCAACGTATTGTGGACTGATTAAAAAAGAGAATGGCTATATAGATCTTATTACCCCTCCCACACCTCTTCAATTTGATCGTATGGTTCGGGCATATTATCCGTGGCCAGGAGCATGGACACATTTTCGAATTAGGAATAAGGAATTAAGAATTAGGTTTCTGCCGGACAAAAAGATACAAGTTGAGGGGGAAAAACCAATGGAAATAAAAGAGTTTATCAATGGATACCCAGAGACTAAAATATGGATTGAAAAGCTCTATGTAAATTTAAAAGTGAATAGCAATATATAACGTAACAAATACTATTACCAATGTATAATATATTAACTTATTATACAGTAACTGAGGTTTGGGAAGATGGTAGAGAGGTTTTGTTTTGAGCTTTTAATGCTTCCTTAACACGCCGCAAACATTTGGTACAAAGTCTTACTCGCTTCATCATACCCCCAACAGCAACTCGTGTATAATGAAGATTGGGTTTGAAGATTTTCTGGGTTTTTGGAGCACGCCGAATCCACCTGCTGCCTGCCACTCCTTTGTGATGGCGGTGTTGCTTGCCAACCATAATTCCTTTGTCGCATAAATAACATTTGTACGCCATAGACAATCCTTATTTTTTCAATTATACTGGAAAAAAGGAATAAATACAACACATGGAAATTTTAATTACGTTGGCAATTTTAATTTTTTCTGCCATTTTGCACGAAGTCGCTCATGGATTTGTGGCAGACCGGTTAGGCGATCCAACTGCACGGCTTTCGGGAAGGCTTACCCTTAACCCAAAAAGCCATATAGATCCTGTGATGAGCGTGTTACTGCCACTGGCGCTACTTTTGTCTGGTTCGCCAGTTATTTTTGGCGCGGCAAAACCAGTGCCAGTTGATGAGTTTAATCTTCGGGAAGGCAGAAAAGACATTGCGCTGGTTGCGCTTGCCGGCCCGCTTACCAATATACTGCTTGCTGTTTTTTCCGCGCTTTTGTTTCGAATCTTTTTTAGCGCCTTTGCTTTCGAAGCATCGACAGCTGTATTTTCTTTAATAAGCGTTTTTCTCTATAAAACTATGCAAATTAATTTACTGCTTGCCATATTTAATTTGCTGCCAATTCCGCCACTTGATGGATCAAAAGTTTTTTCGCTGCTTCTTCCCGAACAAGAAGCCAGAACATATATGGGGTTTGGCATGGTTGGCATGTTTATTCTTTTTTTCCTACTCGCGTTTCCGATTGGTGGGTTTTCGCTAGGCGCGTTTGTTTTTAATCTGTTAACATTTGCCCAAAGCCTGCTTCTTCCTTAAAAATTATATTGCTCAATAACTTTATTATAGGTTGACATCATAGTTGTCTTGTGCTACATTCGGCTCATGGCACGAGCAAAAAGTGTGTGCAGATTTAATAAATGACCCTATGCGACCACCCAATGAGAGATATATTACTCTCTCCACCTGGATTACCAAGTTGGAATAAAGGAAACGGCACGTAACTATGCACTCTACTGTTTTTGACCGCAAGCTTACGGACTATTATTCAAAGCGCGCAGAGGAATACGATTCAGTCTATACCCGAAGCGACCCGATCCGTCTACGAGAACAGGATTTCATTAAGGGACTTATCCAAAAACTGTTTCGCAATCGGTATGTTCTTGAACTCGCGTGCGGAACCGGCTATTGGACAGAATCTCTTCTTGGCTCCGCAGAAAAAGTACTCGCGACTGACTCAAGTTTGGAAATGCTATCTCGTGCTGCAATACGCTGCAGTGATGCATCGATACAGTTTTTGCAAGCCGATGCTTATAATCCCCCTGTTTGTTTGCCGCAGTTTACCGGCGCAATGGCGCATTTTTGGTTTTCCCATATACCTCTACATCGCATACATCTCTTTTTAGACGCATTCCATTCCCGACTTGCTCGAAAATCACCTATTATGCTTTCCGATAACGTGTATCGAAAAGAGCTTGGAGGAAAATTGATACATAAAATAGGGGATCAAAATACGTACAAACGGCGAGTATTACAGACTGCCAAACAGTATGATATTCTCAAAAATTATTACACCAAAAATCAATTAGAAAAAATCTTTTCTCGGTATTCAAAACAAGTTAAGATATTGTATCTCACCCATTTTTGGGTACTACACTATACGTATGGCACGTGATCTACGAGAACGGCAACATGTAGCGTATCGCAGCGAAGCATTTCGCAGTCGAGAAATTGATGGAATTCCAGTCAAATGTATCGCTTCCAATATTCGGCCGCCAGTTGATTGGAGTAGTATGAATGTAGCTCCCGGCATTGGACACGAAGGAAATTTAGTAGTGGTAGAGGTAGCAAGCGATAAGGGCTCAACAATGCATGTAGAAAATAGTTTTGGACGGGATGAACGAATGCACAAAGGGGATATATTTGTCGGAGTCCTGGCAAACCGGTACAGCGGCACATCGGAATCCGGAGGAGTCCCCCCACAAGGTCTTGTTATTAATCCAGACCATGAGCTTAATCTCTTATCAACAGCCGGGGTCGTCGGAAAGATCGAAGCAATACCGCCTGGTAAATTTCCAAAAGCTCTTGATCTAAAACCGCTCGGACTCGTTTCCCAACAGGGAAAACCGGTAACGCTCGAAGACTTGTGTGGTTCGTGGCACGAAACACTCCAGCCATCTTCTCCCATTGTGGTAGTTACCGGAACCAGCGCAGAAGTTGGCAAAACAACCACATCGTCCGCTCTCATTCGCGCATTAAAAGCAGAAGGAATACGGGTTGCCGGAACTAAATTTGCTGGAACCGGCAGAATGCGCGATATCTTATCCATGCGCGATGCTGGCGCGCATCCGTGGCTTGATTTTCCTGACGTGGGTCTTGCGACAACATATACCAGTCCCGATCGATTTACCCGAGCAATATGCACCCTGTTTAATTATATAAACACTGGAAGCCCTGATATTATTATTGCCGAAGCAGGCCGGCGATCCGATTGAATCAAATATTCCCGCGTTTTTAAGTGATCCTAATTTTAGGCAGTATGTTTCTGCATTTGTGATTGTTGCAGGAGATGTCATGGGTATGATGGGAGTTCAACGCTATCTGGTAGAAGACCACGCTGTTGTTGATGACATTTTTTTAGTTGATCCAAAGGATAGAAATCCGGTAAGCACCAGACAGCGCGTGCGCGAAGTGTTACCAGACTACCCTATTTTTAATTCTATGAATCCATCGGAAGTATCCCAAGTTGCAAAACAGCTCCTACGGCAAAGCTAGTCCACCTGGAGGGTGGAATTGAAGCTTCGCTTTCAACAACGGCGTTAGAGCGCCATATAACTCAAATTCAGGAAGACAGATACTCTATCCCAGGGTGCAAACCTCATTCCACCCCCGGGGTGATTCAATTTAAATCGAGTGCTTGACATTGGGTATTAAGTACATTAAAATAGGTACTATATGTCGCAGATTCGATTAAACAAAACACCAGAGATAGAACAAGTTTTAGCTTTCCTTCGAAGCAAGTATCGAGTACTGTCTGAAGCCGAAATTATAAAAGTAGCCCTTGCTGAGATATATAAAAAAGAAATGAGAGACGCACCTCTTGTGGATGAAGAAACTGAAAAACTGATTGCGAAAGGAATGGAAGATTATAAAAACGGACGATATACCACAGTCAAAACAGATGAAGAACTTGATGCATATCTTAAAAGCCTTTAAGTATGTATGAACTCCGTTTTGCGAGCACCTTTACTCCTTGCTACAAAGCAATAATCAAAGGCCATAAAGAATTTGAAAAACGAACAGAAAAAGCACTAAGATTGCTAAAAAACGATCCTTTCTATCCTTCACTAAAAAGTCATAAAGTACACACACGAAATTTCGGACAAAAATGGAGCAGTTTCGTAACTCGTGACGTACGGATTATCTGGGATTTTGATGAAACAAAAAAACACATTCTTATTTTACTGGCAATTACCAGACATTCTGGATCTCATCGAGAATACAAATGATATTCTGTTTCAGAACATTCGTAATCATCCTCCAAAAATAACGGATCTGCTTGCAAAGCTTCATTTATCCCAAGGTGCAAACCTGATTCCACCCCCGGGGTGGACAAGGTGGACAAGGGGTACACCTGGTACCTGGCTTCGGATCAAGGCTAGGAATTAACTTGACAATTGTTAACAAAAGTAGTATAAAAATCCTGAAGGGAATAAAACTATAGGGTAGTTAGTTTATGGTATGACACCCCAACCAGAAAAACCAAGACCAAGTGAATCTCTTTCCAATCCACGAATGAGCAGACGTGGTTTCTTGAGACGCGTAGGCAAAACTATTGCTGTCGCCGAAGCCATGATGAATGCTGGTCCCATAATTCAAGCCGCTTCTCCGCTTGTGAACGCAATTGGAAATGAACTAGTCCACTCTGCCGAAGCCCAGACCATACCAGCAGTATTTTCCAATCTGGCTTCTCCCGATCAAGTTCGCGCTCGACAAGAACTAGAAGCCAACCCTCCAGAAACTCCTTCGATGTTTGTAGAAAAGGATCAATCTAATAATGTTCAAGCAATCCATCTTCTTATTACAGATCAAGATGGTAATTATTTGTATGTCTACTCACGCTTAAATGCTCAAGCTGGAAAAATGACTGGATGGATTCTCCCATCTAGAAATCCACTTCCACTCAAGGCTCAGTCAATTGCAGCGATAGGACCAAAAGTGAGTATTGGAGGAGAAAATTCAAACCAGGATCAGCCTGTAAATTTGTTTTCTGGCAATGGCGGCAGCGTATTTACCCCTGTTGATCTAAAAACAACTTCCGGCTGGATCAACGAACAAGATACACTTCCAGAAAAAAATAAATTTATTCTAAACATTCGAGGAACAAACACAACAGGCTCACTTGGTATTCTTGATTCAAATACTATGAACGTTGTGCAAATTTTATGGAATGGAGGTATTACAAGAGATAGTATAACTCTTATTCCTTTGAGAATAGATTCAAATCAAGCCATAGTATACGCACCTGCCATAGGTCCTGGCACTGAGACTGGATATTTAAAAGTGAACATCTCTAATCTAAACAAAGGACAAGCAACTTCAGAACTTAAACATCGACAACTTGGAACTGCAGACGCTTTCTGTGTCCAGAAAAATCCTGACGGTACTGCGAGTAAAATAATGTTTGCAAATAAAAATTCGCAAACATTAACTATTTTAGATGCTGCTTCAGATAATGTACTGACATCTATTCGTTATGCAGACTTACTCGACAATGCTAACATTCCCAATTATGATCAGGGTAGTCTTTATGTCTCTTCTGTACATATGATTGGAAACTACGTATGGTTGGGCGCGACTTATCAAAATACAAGCGATCATCTTAGTAGAGTGGTATTTCTAGCTTGGCCATTAGGATCAAATCCGATGCTTTCTAGAAGATATCATAAGATACAAGAAAATCATGACTCAAGCATTTCAAAACAAAAAGATATGGTTTGGGGGAAATTCAATAATTTACCAGGATGGCTCGCAAATATAGAGTATCTAGGGCCAACATTTATAGAAACTGCTCAGGATGGTGCTCCGTTGGATAGTCCTACTATTCTTTATCTTAACGACCCCCGCAAAGCTTCTGTAGCAGGAATAAGGTTATACATGGGACAAGCAGGATTAAGAGATCCTCGTTAAAGCCAGTTAAGGAGCAGGTGTTCGAACAAGAATTGTCTCTACCCCATTATTCCTCATCAGATAGCTATAATTTCCCCATGTTCTACTTGTGTCTTGTGCAATCAATGAGCGAAATAACGTAACACTAAAAGTTGGCGCCTCGTATTCCCTTTTGCCTTGAAGATTGGATGTGGGACGCACTCTAATTCCAGTAGCCGAGTCTCCATAGATATTTTCTAGATTTCGTCCCGAACTCCATACTCCATTAAAATAAATATAGTATTTTCCTGCCTGGAAACTCTGACCTGCCGCACTCCGAGCTCTATTTGCATATAAAAGTACAAAGCCTTTTATATTATTCAAATTCGATCCTCGCACGAGCTCTGATAACGAATTATTAGCTGGAGTAAAAGATTGATTGGTAAATGCTGTAGCAATAAGATCAACATTTGCTGCTGTTGCTCCAGTAACGTTCTGAGTTATTATAAGGGCGTTGTATACATTCCTTCCCAAAACAGGGTCATCTTCCTGGCGAAGTCTACTGGTCCCATATGGCGTTGCTGTAATTGCACTCGTTGATACATCTGCGTTTATGTTAAGTTGCCCTAAGTTTGCCTGCCCAGGGATGGGGGTAGCGGTGGGTGTAGGAGGTGTGGATGGATTAACGGTGACTTGGGACGTACATTTTTGCCCAAACCATTCTACTGCCTCCTGCACCATCTGCCAGTTAAAATTGTAATTTGTCGCTGTGGAAACAGTGGGCGCGGTTACTTGGAAATTGAAAATCGCGATACTCCCAGGCGCTATACTGCTTGGAACAGGCAACCGATTCGACCCTGGCGTACTATTGATTACCCAATTGGTATTATCCTGTGGATCTTGCGACCCCATGTTGTAATTTCCAGCTATTGTCCACGTAGACCGACCAACGTTTTTAAATTGCGTCTGGACATTGTACCTTTGCCCAGAAGTAACTGTTCCACCACCCGGTGGTGTAATCGACTCACAGGTTGCGCCATTGTTAATTACAAAATTGGCATCATCGTAATAGGTATCGCTGACTCCAGCAGACAATCCTCTGTCTTCGGTTCTAAAATAAATCGTAACCGACGTATTATCTCCCGTGTTGCCTGTATAAAGCAGTTGTGTCCACGACGTACTTTCGCTGGTTTGCCATACAATTGATCCACTGCCTAATTTCACTCCCATTCTTCCCCGACCATTTGAAGAAGTCGTAACCCACACCGAAGCGGAAAAATTAGAAAACGGCGAAACCGTTATGGCTTGAGAAACCTCTGCGCCACCGCGAGTTTTTAACGAAATACCATTGGACCGAGACACTGGTCCTTCGCAATCAATTGAGGAAAGATTTGACGAAGGCGTAGGTAACCAACCAACTTGAACACAAGGATTTCCATTATAATTAAAAGTCTGATTCATTCCCCCATTTTCAAGCTCATTAACGACTGCCAATACCGATGAAGGGAATACAAATGCATTAAGTGTTATAAGCAATACGAAAAATGAAAATATATTAATTCTTTTCATAGCTTACCTGGTAAAATCTATTGCTGAGAGTTTTACTACTTCGCTCCCTGTTGTTGTTAGTTTCATGAGTTTAAAAACTGCTGCTGCTTTGTCCATAAATTCGAGTACTTCTCCATTTGTATCTATAAGTTGCTCGCCTGCTTTAACAGTTCTTTTGGGAAATACTTCTCCTTTATAATAATACATTCCCTGCAACCCCCGTGGTTCGTTGGTAAGAAGAATTAAATTAAACTGCTCATTGGTGCCATCTACATTTGGATGGCTAGAAGGCAATGCTTCTGCTGTCCCGTCAAACACCGCATATAAAGGTAGCTTCGATATTGTTTTTGCAGATACCGAATCGGCTGGATCTTTTATATTCTGGCAATGGACTAAAAGCATTGGGCATTTATACGGACCATTTTGCAAAGAGGCGTCAAAGCCAGCGGAAAGTGTTTTTTGTGGCGCGGTAACAATTTTAGGCTGAGGTGGCTGAGTTGGGGTTGCTCCTGATTCAATCGGGGTTGTCTGATGAGGCAAAAACGGCAAAAAGTCAGAGATGGGCAACACATTTACATAATTAAGGGCAAAAAGAGTTGTGAACAATAACACGACAATAATACCAATACCTAACAATCCTTTACTTTCCGAAGAACTGTTTTGCGGTGCAACCGGAGGAATCGACGGTATAACAGGTTGGGGTTGAGATGGTTGCGGTTGCGCAGAATTTTGGGCAGAGGTTGTATCCATAAGATAATGATAGAGAAGTTGAGAAGAAAAAGTCAAGCAGAATATTATTTGATGGTAGAAAATTTAGTTGTTCTTGACTTCTTTCTACGGCTTTGCAAATATAGTAGTGTATGCGGTTTTTTAAAGGCGCTTTGTGTATTGGGTTTTTAATTTCTTCGGTTATTCTTCTGAGTATCATTACCTTTTTAAAACCTTATCCTGCTACTGCTGATTGGTCTTTTACTCCCGATGTCTCACCAACTGCTGGTGCTACTCCTACGACTCCTGTTGCAACCGCAGCGCCTACCAATACGCCATTCCCCACCCAAGCCGCGCCTCCTACTCCCACTCAAGCGCCAAACGAAGTTATCTATACTGTAACTGGCATTGTGTTTATCGACCGAAACGGCAGTGGAACAAGAGATGGTACCGAACAGTGTTACAACGGCCAAGTTACCGTGCGATTATATTTGGGTGGCAATCTTCGTAACGCCACGACATTTACCCAAGACGCAAGTTGCAGCCAAAAATATACCTTTAGTGGCCTTGCGGTTGGCACCTACCAAATTACCATAGACGCAGCAGGTTTTCCCGCAGGGTACTTATTTACAACGAGCAATCCATTTACATTCGCAGTTCCATAAAAAGAAAGAGCCGTCTCTTGCAACAAGCTATGCATTTGAGATACGATACTATTAAACTTATGAAATATAAAAAGTACACTATTGTAGTAGTGGTCGCGATTGTTATACTTATTGTCACGATTGTTGTTGTGGAAAAAAGAAAAACCCAAAAGACTCCTCTTCTTCCAGAACCTCCAAGGGCCGTATCCATTAATACATTCCCTCCAGTCGAACCTGAAAAGATAAGCCCTCTATTCACTAAACGTATTGCGTATATCGAAAAAGCAACCGTAGAAAGTATTACTCCCCAGAAAATCTCATTTAAAAATTCTGCTGGTGTTTCCGATACTTTTTCTGTCTCATCTTCCTCGCTGGTTGTTACTCCAAAAGGCCAAAAAGATATAACAGTGCTTAAAACAGGTGATGTAGTCAGCGTGTACCTTGAACAAATAAGCAATCAATACCAGGTAACACAAATAAATATCTTAACGGCTCAATAAATACTATTTTGTGACATACCATGCATCGAATCAATCTAGGATTATTAACTCTTCTTTGTTTATTCTTCCTGACTGTATTTAGTTTTAAAAATCCCTCCAATGTTTTTGCTGGTCATGTAACTACTCCCAGTGGTCAAGAATGTGCTCATGGAAATTGCTGGTACTACTCAGGAAGTCTTTGTTGTGCCACAGGAACGCTGTACTGCAATAGTCAGGATAGCGAGCCTACCTGCGGTGGCCCTGGAGGCGGGGGTGGAGGCGGTACACCAGCGCCAACATGCGGTAATCCTGTTACCCTTACTGTTCAAGATGGTAGTGGCAAGGTTATTCAGCCGTACGGCATCCTTTTAAATAGCGATACTATCCAGATAAGTGTATCAGGTTGTGAATATGCGACCGGCTATGTAATTAGTGTACACAAGTGGGATGGATCGTCTGCGCAATGGGTCGGAATATATAACCCAGGTTTCACTGTTCAGGCTAGCAATACTGCAACAGTAGCATTACCTACAGGCGATACCGGATTGGCCTTGTATCAAGTATGGGCGCGCTTTAACAACGAAACGCCTTATACATCGAGTGTGCAAAGGCTGTACCTCAGTAAAGCAAACATTACCCTGAATGCACCAGCAGTCACCAATAACCAGGCAACGTTATCCTGGTCTCTCAAAAAATCTATAATGCTGGATAGTCCTTCGTTAAACTATTATAGTAATCCTTTTAAGTATAAAGCGCGGGTTGGCACACAAGAATTTGATATGGGAAATTTTAACGTATATATTTCCGCCCAAGGCGCTACAGGTGAGTTATTGGTGGACGACATCCTTGTGACTCGCGGTAGTTGCTCTAGTCCACAAACTGGTAATTTAACACAAAATAGCAATTTCGAAACTACTAAAACTACCACAGATGCTAACTGGCCGTCTGGTATTGCGGCCTCCAATTGGACCTGCAACAAAAATTCAACAGCCAATGCATCGTGCAGAATCGTTTCTGGATACTCAAGCCCAAACGCGGTTGCTATCCAAAATATTACCCAGACAGGTTCGAATATTCATCTGAATCAATCCCTTAACACCAGTACCGCGGGTGTCTATTGCATTTCCGCGCAAATAAAAAAAGGTGAACCAAATCAGACAGTTGACTTTGGTATTTTACAAGAAACAAATCCCACATTAGATAACGCCCAAAAATACTACATTGCTAATGCTGATTGGGTAAATCCAATTCAAATAACCTCTAATTGGCAACTCATAAAAGGACATGTTTATACTGATGCAACACGTGTCTTTGGTGGATGCGATATCGAAAATGGTTACTGTGTACGTAAAACATATAGTGGATCTATAAAAATAGATGTGCCGCAAGGAGGAACATACCCATGGGGTGTGGTAGTACAAGAAGCAAATAACCCTTCGAGCTACTATCCCGCGCCTGCAACCTTTACAACAATACCAGGTCTTTTTGAATCTGGTATTAGTCGTTATTATTCGATTGCGGGGAATTTGTTTGTTGACAATAATGATAGTAAGTCCAAAGATATCGACGAGCCAAACTACACCGGCGGACCTGCTTCGTTCTTGTTTACGTGGTTAGCCGATGGCCCGCTTCCAACCCCTACTCTTATCCCAACATTAACACCCACTCCAACTCTTTCAATAACTCCAATCCCCACGTCTACACCGATACCTACACCAACTGTTACTCCTGTTGTCCCTCCCTCACCAACCCCAACACCAGAACCAATTACTAATATCGTAACCAACTTCTCAACAACACAAGGAGGTAACAGCTTTTATTACCTAACCTATAATTTAAATAACTCGCAATACACACAATTCCCCTGGAATGCAACCCAACAATGGTGGGGAAGTTCTTCAAACCAAAATTCGTATATTAAAAAGTTTTCTACTGTTCTTGGTATGAATGCGGAACCCAATATTATACCAGTCGTGCGTTGGGTAGCATATAAAAATGGCCCTTTAACCATTTCTGGATCGTTTCAACGCACTCAAAATGCTGGAGGGGTCCGATATAATCCTGATTATAGTATCCGGAAGAATGGAACACAGGTTTTATGGAATCAAACCACGACTACTCAAACCAAGTACTCATTTAGCGTTACTACTTCTGTATCTCAAAACGATACTATAGAATTTTGGGTAAATGCCAATAGCAATGTCAATGTGTATGCTCAAGTAACTGGTACACTTCAATATAACGCACCACCTACGCCCACGCCAACAATTACTCCCACTCCTATGCTTCCTACTCCAACTAGTGTCCCCAACAACTTTGTCCATAATAACTCTTTTGAATCTACCGAGACAACGACTGATCCCTTATGGAATGGTGGGCAAAAAGCTACTGGGTGGGATTGTAGAAAAGTAAGCGAAGCATCGGGCAACTGCAGTGTTGATACATCGCAGAAACATTCTGGCAACAAGTCAGTAAAAATTACCAATACGACCTCTGGATATATTAATGTTATTCAACTTTCCCGCTACGCCATATTTAATTCATTTGACCCCTCTGCTACGTGTACCTATAATGTTTCAACTTGGATAAAACAAGATACAGCACAAACAAATCCTCCTCTGCAAATAGGAATCAAACCGAATGGAGCTCAAATTGGAAGTGAAGAGTTTGGAAGCTTTATTCAAACTATAAATCCTACTACTAACTGGCAGCAAATTCAAGGACAAGTACAATTCAGCGGCGCGGTCAATCTAGATGTGTATATCCAATCACGACACTCACCATACATTTTATGGATCGATGACGTGGTATTAACACGAATTGCCTGCACTTCTCCTACTCCAACTCCAACATCTGTGTTAACACCTACGGTTACTCCAACTCCTAATCCTAGTGTTACCATTTACCCCACTCCCACTCTTGTTATAGCAAACACAACTAATGGCACATTCAATGTTGGTGGATTACTTCAAGGACTTTATCGAGTATCATATACCTCTGCTCTTCCTGATGGCTACCAAATGTCTGTCCCGCTTAATGGACCACCACCTTCCTATATTGTTTCTGTAGGTGACGTATGTACCCCCGCGTCTCTTTGTACCAACGGCAGTATTCAGAATCTTAACTTTGGTCTTAAAAATAACGTGTGTCCGTGGTTTGTGTGCATTGGCGCGGATTGCCGAAACGACAATGGCATTGCCAACGCGTGTATACCTCCCGTGAGTACTCCTACCCCAACTGTTGGGCCAGGCAGTCCAACGCCAACTCCCGGAGGACCTACGCCCACCCCAGGAGCAATCAATCCAACTGCGTGCGGTAATCCCTATGTATCTATTCCTGGTAGTTCAAGCGACACGCCAGGAGTAATTCTGTCTGGAGATAGTTTATACGATTTTGGCGAGGGCCAGGCATCACCAAATCCCTATAACTGGATTGTTGGCGGTACCGTATATCCAGAAGTTTTTACACCGTCAAATCCCACGACTATTCGTACTTCGTATGACTACTTGCTTGGCACCGCACAGCGAAGTGGCTTACCCATTACAGACTTAGCAACTGTTTGTAATCTTAATGATTGCAATCTTACCTCTGTTATCGCAGATTTTCCAAGCGGAGTGTATAAAGCGAATTCAGATGTGCATTTTAAGCAGTACAATGTGCGAGGCAATAGATCCTATGTATTCTTGATCAATGGCACGTTTTATATCGAAGGAAACGTAACTATTAATTCTGGTTCGAGCTTAACCGTATCTGCTTCCCAAGATATTCGCGTTATTTCAGGTGTTGGAGAAACTGACACAACGTCTACAACAGCAAATGTGGAAGGGTTTTATAGCGCGGACCGAAATTTTATTGTCGAAGGACTCAACAGTTGTCCAACAATCGACAAACGGCTCAATATAAAAGGCGCAGTCGTGGTGAACGCGAAACTGCAAGGCGGCTCATTCACCAATAACCGAACACTCTGCAATAATACGGCTCAATGCCCAACGTTTACCTTTACCGAAAGGCCTGATTTAATTATTAACGCCCCAGAAGTCATTAAGCACCCAACGTATCTGTGGAAAGAAGTAGCACCCTAAAAGACAATTTGCCCTTTGACATTTGCCCTTTGACATTTTATACTATGGTTGTTCTTTGGTATTCGGAACGGTTGCGATTTTTCCTCTACAAATTCACACTAAATGAGGTACCTGTCCCGCCCGACAAGTCAGACTTGTTGAGGCGGACGAGGGACGAGACGCATAGCGTAAGTTCCGAGGAACTTTGCTTAGTCTTCCTAATTATCTCTTTTGGGGAAATACCAACCTGTCTCGCCCTGACTGCCGTCAGGCAAGTCGGCAAGCGGGTTTGCTTTCGGTACCAAAGACAGTTTTTATTCAATGATATCTACTACAACAAAAAATTGTCTATATAACTAGACAATTTTTTGTTTCTTCTTAACATCTCCCTGTCTTTTAATACAAAAACCTTGCTCTGATCTTTCGGGTTTGGTAAAATGCAAGAAGCTGCCGAGATAGCTCAGCGGTAGAGCAATTGTTTTGTAAACAATAGGTCCCGAGTTCGAATCTCGGTCTCGGCTCAGGCAAGCAAACGATTTTTCTGGGATCAACAGCAGGTCGTCGGTCCGAATCCGAAAGTAGGCTCAATCATATTATTTTTCCACGCTGAGGTGGCAGAGGAGCAATTCCACTTGGCTGTAGAACAAGCGTCCGACCGGACTCC
>CAZVON010000009.1:0-37231 GCA_964628435.1 uncultured Gammaproteobacteria bacterium | reverse complement strand
CATTTCTCAGCAAACCGCAAGGAATCAAAACATACAAGCAGTAAAAAAACATAAGGAATCATACGGCCAAAACTCTTTTTCCTGAAGAAATATGCACTGATTGTTAATAAAAACGCTACTCCCAGGATAATTGTTGGAAGAATCAAATTTCTCTCGGCTATAATTATTTTTTCATGAGGTATAATTTTTAAAAAAAGCAGCATAAGCCAGATTACCGCTATCAAAATGGTAACTATAATAAAAGGAAGAAATATACTGTTCTTTTTACCTTCGTCTACTAGTTTTATAAACGTATCAAACCCAAATCCTGCGCTCACAGCAAAAGCAAAACTAAATAAAACGATTATTCGAGAAGGAGCACTGGTTGAAATTACAGGAATTTTCATTTCTGAAATGATTTTCAGCAATGGACTTTCTATAGAAAGACTCAAAAAAAATAATCCGATGACAAAGAAAAAAATACTCGGGTTTTTTGCGTGTTTATATACGGAAAATAAAGCAAAGATAAAAGAAACTATACCTACAAAACTTGCCCATTCAGCATAGTATCCAAACCAATCGTTTCGGGTCACTGGATTGCCAAAAAAATCTGGCGCAAAAATATTTACTAAATAAAACCAGGGAATTCCACCATCTTTTATAAAGATTCCACTTCTAACTGATTCTTCATACAAATGTATTGAAGGAAGTACTTGAACTAAAGCTATCACTATTCCAAGTATTAAAAAAATAACAACCAAAAAGATATTTTTATAGTGAGAGAAATATCGAAGAGAAAATAAGAAAAATGTTACTGCAAAAATTAATACATATACACTTGTTTGGAAATGACCTGAGAAGAAACTAGCTGCAATTCCTATACTGATTAAACATAAGTAAAAAAGAGATATACGTCTTACGTTTTTATAGATTCCGAAAAGAGCTAATGGCAAAAAAGCAATACTCATAGAAAGTGTTCCATATGCCATCCATACCACCATAAATCCACAAAACATGAATGTTGCACTACTAATAAGTGCACCAATTTTACTAACCTTAAATTCCCGCATCAAAAGATATGTAAAAATTCCTCCCAAAAGAGGTTGAAGTAAAATCAATAAGCTCCATGCATCAATAAACGGCAAAAGAAAAAATAATATGTTGAAAGGTGAAAAGACAGATGATTGATAATTGGCCAGATGCGGATTTCCAGCGAAACTGTTAGGATTCCAGAAAGGGATTTGATGATTCTTCCATGATTCTATAGAAAAATGTCTCCAGGGATATATTTGACCAATAATATCTGGCATCGCACCATTTTTATATGGTCCCCAAAACTTCTCGTATGAACTCCAAGGAGGAAAAAAATTGACCTGATAATCTGAAGGGTACGGAACTTTGTTAAATAAAAAGTACTTATACGAAAAGCAAAAAAAAATAAAAAATATGAATAGTAATGGTAGATACCTGGTAAATGTCATTCTTTAAACTTTTCTATCTTCGTTTTGCAATTCCCATAACTGTACATAGGTTATAAACATACTAAAACCCTGATACATGCTTTCTACTAACCCAGGGACCCCAATTTTCCATCCTCCTTCTTTTATATAGGAATTAAAGAACGCTGTTACCATAACTCGTGGAAAACGCCACCATGTCATTTTGGGATGACCTGAATCAAATCTTATTTTTGCTTCTATTTTCGACCATACCAAAGTTTTTTCTAACATTAAAGTTAAGTTCCTATGAGTGTAGTGAATCAAGTTATTATCTAGTGTACCTATAGCACCATCAACAATAGGACTTTCATGAACTTTTCCATACCACCCTTTCAATCGATCTCTTTTAAACAATCTTTCTAAAGACTCAATAGCTGGCCATTCGTACTTCCCAAAGTAGATGTTTTTTCTGTAAATTTTATATCCCGAACAAGAAAGACTGTTATTTTTTAACTTACTCATTAATTCTTCCTGTAACTCTTTACTTAATCTTTCATCTGCATCTAGATAGAATAGCCATTCGCCTTTTGCTTTTGTTAATCCGCATTCTCTCTGTTTAGAAAAGTCTTCAAACTTATTTTTGAAGACTTTTGCCCCAAGTTTTTCTGCAATTTCTACTGTTTTATCTGTTGATCCCCCGTCGACGACGATTATTTCATCTGCTATTTTTTTTACACTTAAAACACAATCTCGAATCATCAATTCTTCGTTCTTGGTTAAAATAATTACACTAAGCATATAATTTATATAAAACTGCCCTGCTAATTTAACGGAAACGTCCCTCGGCCTAGTCTTCTAAGATAATAATCAATAACTCCTTTTTTTTGCCAGGGACGACCTGTAACTAATAATTTCAAGCTTTCTTTAACTAATGCACTTTTCGATTTAAGTGGTGCATACTTTAAACCAAATAATAAACGATTTCTTGTTATATAATAATCTTGAAGAGATGAACCAGATCCACCTGCAGATCCGGCATTTTTGTGCCAAATAATTGCAGTGGGATTATACACAATCGAATACCCCTTTTTTCTTAATTTGACACTTAAATCTGTATCTTCATAATAGAGAAAATACCTTGAATCAAAAAAACCAACGTGTTTAAAAATTTCTGACCTAACCATCATACAACAACCAGTTGCAAACTCAGTCTTTTCTACAGAATCGTATTGTCCGTTGTCTACTTCATCAACTCCTCTATGAATTCCAGCGATATTGTTCCAATCAATAACTCCCCCTGCGTACCACAGTATATGTCCTCTTTCACTTTTTGCGTATCTATCTTTATGATATTCATAACCGCTGGTAAAATAAATCTTAGGAACAGTAATTCCTATAGATTCTTTCTGTTTAAAAGTACTTAATATATGAATAAAAAAATACTTATCAACAGTAGTATCGTTATTAAGAATAGTTATATAGTCTGAGTTTAACTCTAGTGCTTTGTGAATTCCAATATTATTTCCTTCTGCAAAACCCATGTTTTTATCGTTTTGAATAAAAATAGTATCCTTAAATTTTTGAATAATATGTAGTTGCAGATACTCCTTCACTTTCGTAGACGACGCGTTATCTACAAGAATGATTTGTACGGTAATATCAGAAAGTAATGTGTTTTTTAAAGATTGAATGCACTCAAGAGTATCTTTAGTGCCTTGATAATTTAAAATAACAACTGCGACCTTTTTCATTAATAGGTAAAAATATGTACTCGTGACTCAACTAAATTTGCTGTGTATTTAAGACTTGTCTTCATTTGTACTTGATAAAGCTTGTTACCCAAATCAAGAGTTATAGGTTTTGAAATAAGAAGCTGAGGAGCTCCTCCCTCTAAGGACACTTCTGAAAACCATACTGGATGTTGATCTGTTTTATTGAATAGCCGCACATAAGCAGTTTGATTTCCGGTTGGAATATATACCGAAGCTTCAAAAACGACACTTTTTATATTGGGATAAGCAGTTGAGTTAATATATACCTGCGATCCAGGAACATCTGTCCAGTCGTTTGCAGTACTCGCTCCTCCACCTAAAGGAATAAAATATTCCTTTGCTGAATTAGAAATAGGATCTGTATTCGCTACAGAAACTTCTTTCGGTTTCTTTATACTTGATATTGCCTGTGTTATTTCTGTAAGACATGCAACTGGGCAACTATTGGTAGCTACTGTTTTTGAAACGCTTTCTTGTTGTAAAGTAGATATTTCCTGCGAATTCTGAGACTGTTTTCCTTGCAAATCCGAAGATAAGCTATTCAAAAATTGATTAGCCAAAAAAAAATCTATTATTAATAGATTTGCCGAAATTACTAATATGATAAATAAGAATAAATACTTTGAGCGCTGATTTAAATCTAAAAAGAAGTTCATACCTAGCTTTTACCTCGCATCGATATTAGTTTTCTTTTGATTTTATGAAGTATATTTTTCTTTCTATCTATTTTTTCTTCAATAAAAATACTGAGGAACCAATACTCAAATTCTCTCTGAACTGACCTGAATTCTTTATATACATGTTTCAAAAAAAAATTGTTTTCGTATTCTTGAAATCCTTGTCTTTCCCATATTTTTGCAAAAACCACTTCTGCGTAAAATGCCTGAAGGAAACTTAGGACTAACCCATGCAAACCGTCTCGATAACCTTTCTGAGCAAAAAATGTTTTTAAAAAATCATTTATTGGAAATCGGATGGAATCTATCCAGCTTATTTTTTTTCCAGATTGTATAAATAAATCAGCTTCATTTTCTGTATAAATGCTGTCCATTTTATATATGAACTGAGAAACAGAAGTATAGTTATTGTGAACGAAAGGACTCTTGATGTATTGAGTTTTCCCATTTACTTGAATGTATTCGTGAACATGCTTTTCTGGAAATTTGCCAAATTCTTTTTTAAATAACCTAAGTTGAAAATCCGGCCACCACATTTTACTTTGAATCCACTTTCCGAAAATAATATTTTTTCTCGGAATCCAATATCCAACGATGGACTCCTTTTTTGAAATTGCTTGTATTATTTCACTTTTTAATTCTTCCGAAACTCTCTCATCGGCATCTAAATTCAATATCCATTCGTGACTGGCTTTCGTAAAACCAAAATTTTTATTAATATTGAGCATTAGGTTATTGTCTCGTTTGTAAACGATAGCACCTTGCTTTTGTGCAAGCTCAGCAGTTTTATCCAAAGAGGAGTTATCGATAACAACTATTTCATCAGCCCATTTAGCAGATTCCAAACATCCTATGATATTTTTTTCTTCGTTATAAGCTGAAATAACGACACTAATACCTGCTTTCATATTACTTTTTAGTAATTATTCTAAATCCGCTCATGATCTCTTCCCGAGCAATTATATACATACCTGTAACGTATGTTATTGCACCCAAACAAATAATAACAACAAGTGAAAACACGTTTGTAACAAATAATTCCTCCATTCCATATACTGTTATCAACATTAAAAGAGACATTAAAAAGGGTTTATAAACACTCTTTATGAAATTGAACTTCACAACGTTTTTTACCATAAAAATAGTAATAATAATTGATAATGTAACAATAAACGATGCTAAAGACACTCCATTATATCCAAATAGATAAATTAAAAGTGGCGTTAGTATCCAAATCAACATGGTCCATAACACCATCAATTTTAAGCTAGATTTTACATGTCCGGTTGCATCAAGCACATTAATAAGTATTCCAGATAACGACGATACGACTGCGTTGAGTGAAAAAAAGATTACACTTAGTATGGCAGGTTCCCATTTATTTTGCCATTTGGGAATATAAGAAATAATGTATGGGATAGTTACGATTAGCCCGAATAATGCAGGAAACATAACGACACTTACGTAAAATAATGATTTTTCAACTGCAAATTCAAGATATGCCTGTTGATGTGCAAGACGAGCATACGTAGAAAAAGTAACTTTGGTAACACTATCAACAATATATCTATACATAAAAAATGCTATTCTTTGACCAAAGCCAATATAACCGATCTCACTGTACGAAAGGACTCTTGTTAGAAACACTGTCAACAAATCATCTTTAACAGTTGCTAAAATATTCTTTGCCTGAAATTGAAGGCCATAGTGAAGGTGACGCAAAGAGGTTTTATAAATACCAATTCCCAGTTTCCATGGAGCAATAATATAATAAATAGGAATACTTACTATGCCAGATACTAAAAATGCTATCGTAAAACTATCCAGGTTAAACGAATTAAAAAGTAAAAATATCACCACAAGATTAAAAACAACAGATTCTACAAGTTGAGGCAGGATCAATTTATGAAATTGAATTGTTCTCTCCAGCAATATAGAAGGTACAGTTTTAAATGAAGACAAAAATAGAGTAAATACTAAGGCTAATAGTAATCGTCCAGCAGTATCATTCAATTGGAAAAATGTAAGAATTGGACTAAGCAAGATAAAAACAATACAAACAATAGCTAAGGTGATTATAGCTTGGAGGGTGAATGTTGTTTGTATATCTTCATTACTAATATGATCTTTTTTTTGAATTAACGCCGCTCCAAAACCGAAATCAGAAAAAAAAGCAATAATTCTTTGAATCGAAATCACTGCAGTATATACTCCAACTTCTTTAGGACTCAACACAGAGAAAATAACAATTGATGAGGTAAGAGATACTATGTTAAGAAAAAAAGTTCGTGAGGTTAACGCAAGAATTCCATGAATAGACCTTGACTTAATTTCCTTAACATCAGTAAGACTCATACTGTATTTTTCAGATCTTTCCATGGCTGCGTTTTTAGTAGTCTTATAATTGCCTTAAGGTCATCAAGAATTGTAGATAACAATCTCACTGTAGATCCTGGATTATCAACCCAATGAATAGGCTCTTCGTATATTTTATATTTACTTTTTTCACCTACTATTAATAGTTCTCCATCAAAAAACCAGTCATTATTATGTATTTTAGGAATAAGGTCATCAACAACTTGTCGAGTAACAGCTTTAAATCCACATTGAGCATCAGTAAAATGAGTGTTGAAAAGTAATCCTATACATATTTTGTTTAGTGTCCTAGAAGTAATTTCTCGAAGTAAAGTCCTTCCTTCTACGCGAGCGCCCTTTGCTAATCTTGAACCAATTGCAATATCATATCCTTTTTCCAATGCTTTAATAATGTTGGGCAGATGAACAAGATCTGTGGAAAGATCCAAATCCATATATACACAATAATCACTTCTCGATTGACTCCAAGCCCTTTTTACTGCTCTCCCTCTTCCTTTTTGGTCGAGTCTGAGGTGTAAAACTCGTGGTTTTTCTTTCATAATTTTTGATGCGATAATTGGAGTATTGTCTACCGAAGCATTATCGGCGATAGTGATATGCCAATCATACTCTTTTAATTTTTTTTCACAGAAGCTATATAAAGTATTAACATTTTTTTCCAGTTCTTTTTCTTCGTCATGTACAGGGACTGTGATTTCAACACTTGGTTTGTTCATGTTTTACGTAAAATAAAGCTTTTTCGCATATAAATTATAGCAATAATCGATAGGATAACGCTAGTCAAAGAAACTATATTTGCAATCTGTTCTATAATCGTTTGTCTAAATTCTGCTTCAATAATATGATTGCCTGAAGGAATGTTTACAATAATTCCTCTATTGAGGATATTAAAATTCGTAGCTTTGCCGTTTAGTTTAACTTCCCATGCTGGAAAGTAAGCGATATTTAACAAAACAGGCATATTATTAATCGTAGAAACTTCTGCTCTGATTTTTTGTGTTTTATCTTCATGAATAGTAATTTTTGTGTCTTCCGAGAGGACTGAAAATTTTTCTTGAGGAATTTGCGTTATCTTTTGGGGTTTCATAAAATCTTGGGGCATGAACTCGTCTGAGATTTTTGATGTAAACCATCTCAAGGAATAAAAGCTTGTATAGTCACTCGAATTCTTCTCTAAAAGCAACTGAGGATAAAACCATTTGGAGTATATAAATATAACACAAAAAATAAAAATACATCCTATCCAAAGCGAATATTTTTTTGTATGTACCCAAATATTTTCTAGACAGAATATTATAGAACCTCCTAGTACTGAAGAAAAAAATACCATGAGGACTAAAAACCGCCAGGGATACTGAAAAAAAGCCATAAAAGAAATCGTGTCCCAGAAAACCTTCGATATTGATAATGTAAAAAACATTGAGATAGAAAAGCCAATAAGAGATAAAAATATCCATACTTGATAAAACAAATGCTTTGTTCTGTTTTTCTCTTTTAATAAAGAAAAAAAGGCAATCACAGAAAAAATTATCGATAAGAAATGCATCTTCCCAAGAATAAATGACATTCCATCTGCGCACCCTTTTGTAGAACCTCCATATCCCCATTGACTACTCCAAAATTGTTCAATACAAACAAAATGGTCTTTGTAGTCAGCGCCTCCGCCAACTTGAGAATATACATTCGTGTAACCCATTTCTAACAATGCTGGCATCCAGAAAAAAGCAGATATTCCCATACCCAATACAAGAAAGAGAAAAAGGCAAACTATCCTATAGGTATTTTTCTCTCGGTAAAATATACTACCGATAATTAACAACATACCTAATATGAAAGGAGTAACCATTAAAGAAGTTAAGTTATGGGAGAGAATTAAAAAAGAATATCCTATACCACCTATAGCTAGTCCCAAAAACGTTCTGCTGCGATAAAATACAAGTAAACCGTAAAATACCAATGGAATAAAAGCATAAGCCCAAAACTCACCCACATCTCCTCTTACGTAAATATCAACTGCGTGATATGGGGCGAAAAGATAAAGAATACTTGAAACTAAGCCTCCATACAATCCCCAAAGTTGCTTGCCAAGAAAATACATACATATTCCCGCAGCCACTATGCCAATAATCATGGTTATTTTAGTTGCATTAAGTGCATCTACACCAAACAATGTTAAAAAACCACCAATATAATATGCTAACGGTGCGTAGAAACTGAAAATTGGATACCCATATCCATATCCCAAATCAGAAACCCACCGTACCGGAAACATCCCGTCTTTTAATGACTTTCCCATTTCGTACACTCTTGCAACTTGAGTATCATCATGTATTGGGAAAAACCCACTCTGTAAAAGAGGCTTTATTGCAAAAAAAGAAAAGCCAAGAATGATGACTATACTTATTATGTTTTTTCCAGCTTTCATCAACGTATATATTTTTTCAGTATCTTAGTATTGTATATGCTTATGGTAACAAGGAGCAAAAAACTAATAACTGAAATTATATTGCCGATTGTTCTTTCCGTTGTCTCAGAAAAAAATAATTGAATATCAGAACGTTTTACACCAGAAATATGTATACCGATCAGACCATTTTGAGTAGGAAAAACAGGAATCTTATTATTGTTGACTTCTGCAACCCATCCAGGGAAATAAACTTTATTGATGGTAAGAAATGAATTAGCTTCATGATTTGGCTGAAAAGAAAATCTAAAGAAACCTGATTTAAAAGTCAAATCTGATATTAAGCCGTATTCTGCTTCAACAACATCCTTTGGCCGCACTAATGGGATATTTTTAACCCATTTTGGCATATATTCATTTTTAACAGTTGTCGTGTCTTCATTGGTAGAGTAAAATCCATCTCCCTTATCGAAAAAAGCTTTAGGGAATAAATACTGATAAGAAGAAATAAAAATAACTCCAGAAATAGCGATCGCAGTTATGAGTTGTACTTTTTTTTGTATCAGATGTAAGAAAAAAGAAGATATAAAAGCCATGGATACCAGTTCTAGAGACAATATTCTAAATGGAAACTGAATAAACGATATTGGAAATACACGCCAAAACAGGCTGCTAACTGACGAACTAAGTATTAAAGCTACCAAGGCAATTACAAAGAAATATAACACTAATGGAAAATTCTGATTATTTTTAACAGAGTTGTAACGAACTACAACTTGGAAAACTGAAACAAAAAGTAACAATAAGATCGGAAAACCCATCAATGAAACAGAAGCAAAATGGTCAAAAGGATGTGATATTTTTGTCGAAGAAAAAACGGTATATTGTAAATCGTAAAGTGCTGGGAACCAAAAAAAAGTAGATATCCCAATTCCCAACAAAAAACTTCCTATATAAAATTTAAGAGTTTTTTTGTATTTGACAAGAACATATCCTCCTATCACTGACAAAAATAGCACTGCTAAAGTATTATGAGACAAAATAAGCAAGCCAATTCCAAGACTAGTCCAAAACAGGCTCTTCCGTTCAATATTCCACACAATAAAAGGGGCAACCGCGAGTGCTAAGACTTCTCCTACTGACCCACGAGTATATGTATCATACAAATGATATGGGGCATATAAATAAATAAGAGCTCCAAATACGGAAGCTGTTTTACTAAAAATCTTAGATAGCCACAAAAAGGTAAAAATAGACGATGAGATAAGAGACAATCCAATGACAATTTTGATTGTATCCACAAATCCAAATCCCATTACTTTGATTGGTTCTGCAAGATACATAAAACCAGGATATAAAAAATTTGCTACCGGATATCCATAACCGTAATTGAGTCTCGGAAGAAATCTGACAGGAAATTGTCCTTCTCTTAACGCCTGATGAAAAGCTGAAAACCGAATAATCATCCACTCTCCATCATCCGTTTGAAAAAATCCTGGAGAAAGTAAAGAAAAAGTAGTTGGAAGAGACAAAATAACAATAACGATAAGAGCATACATTTTTTTTCGATTCATTGTGTTTTATAAATAATAAATATCGGCTTATTATTGGCAAATATAATTTCTCCTTGAGTTGGAATCGTTAATCTGCTATCTTTCGGATAATCAATATAGTCAATTATTAATGTATTTTCCCTTTCTCTATCTTTGGGCCATTCAATATCCCGAAAAGTAAACCTCCCGTACTTTTTGACATGAAGAAACTTATCATTCGTATATGGATATCGCTGCGCTTCTTGCTGATACAGTTCTGGACTATATCTACTGTAAAATAGGAGGTAACTGTAGGGTGAATACTCAGGATGTGACATAATAACTGGTTTTTGCATATTTTCTGGCCTTGTTAAATATTCAGTAACGTTTTTATATCCGATACCCCAGCTATTTGCTTCATTCTGAGGAAAATGCACATAATATCGATCCAGGTATATTCCCATATTCAAAAAAAATAACGCTGAAATCAATCCAATCCCAATATATTTATACTTAGAAGAAATTACATAAACAATCTGAACAATCCCTACAGATACCATAAAGGGAATCATTGGAAAAAATACAAATAATCTGTTCGTATGAGGAGCATCTTTAGTAATGCTTGAGGCAATCGGAGCTACAAAAAACCACCATAATATAAGCTTTTCTTCTGATTTTTTCTTCCTGACAAGAAAATATATAATTCCCGTATAAAAAAATACCGCTTCAATAAGGTACATATTACCAAATCCCGCAATATTATGCGCATTATTTTCTCCCCCTTTTATAAATAAAAACTGAGGAGAATAAGAATTTAGGTAATTTTCAACAAATCTCTGGACACCAAAAATTATCCTATTATGAAAGACTCTAGCGATTAAAGAAGATGAATCATCATGCTCATTGCGTGGAATTTCTATTTTTGCATGTACGATGGAAGGATCCCCAAAAATATTAATACCAGACAATTTAGTTGCGTTCGCAGAAAATATCGTGTAATAAAAAATAAGTCCAGAAAAAAATAAAAAAATAAAAAGCCCAATATACTTAAATTTATTTTCTACAATTGATCGTCTAAATAGTACAAGAATTCCCAAAGTAATCAAAGTTGTAAAAACATAATTCCCTGCATAGGTATAGTAGGTAAGAGACAAACAAAAAAAAGATGGAATTATTAACCACTTTTTGTGCACACTTTTTAAAAATAGAAGTATTCCAAGAACCATTAAGAAAACTGCCATATTCGACTCTGATTCCACACGAGACAAATGAAGATGCCATGGAGAAACTGCAAGTAATAGCATGCTTAGTACTGCATACTTTGTGTCTTTCATCAATTCTTTTACAAGAAAAAATGTCAGCAGTACTGTTAAAATTCCCAAAATAGCAGAGGGTAATCTAACTGCCAATTCAGACAATCCAAATATTGCGACAAACGGAACTACGCTATAGATATATAATGGTAATTTCCAATCACCAAATGATTCAAAAGAAATTGGTAAATATCTACCGTATTCGTCTTTGGCAGTTAGAAGTAATGAGTATGCTGTATAACCGATTGACGCTTCGTCACGATTTACACCAGGAGGGATCTCTTCAATCTTATATAATCTAAGAAACCCAGATAGTAATAATACAGACGTTACGAAAATTAAAATACTTTTTTTCATTCCCTATACACCTTTTTTATTGTATCTTTTTTCAAGTAAACTATAAACACAATGAAAAAAACCCCAAGACTAATAGTGGTTATAGCCAGACCTAGTTTAAATGATGATGGATTATAGGTAAAACGTATGGTATGGCTTCCTTGAGGAACAAAAATCGCTCGAAAAGCATAATTTGCTCGATAAATTTTTGTATTTAAGCTATCCACCTCTGCTTCCCATCCTGGATAGTATGCATCGGAAATAAACAATAATCCATCTTGGTCTGAATTTGTTTTAAGTTCTATGGACGTGGGTACGTAACGAATAATTGCTACCTGTGAATTTCTAATAGATTTATAAAAAGTATGAGGAATTTTTTCTTCTAGCAAGATTTTCTTACCGGAATCGAAATTTTCGTTAAAAAATAATTCTTCAAACTCTTGTGCGTTACGAAATGTCTGATAGTCAGATGTCAAAAAAATTCGTGGCGAAACAGTAAGATTTTCTAAAACTTTCCATCCGTTATTATGGTAAATTTCTTTATATTCACGCGGTAGAAACGTCCGTTGTGAAGATGCATTGTCTTCTCTATCAAGAATATACTTAACGCCCAACATGTTCAGTATTTTTTTTCTATATGGATTTTTTCCAAATTCCAATTCGCCGTATCCTGGCTGTAATACAGCATCAGAACGAGTTTCTGAGGAAAAATTAACAGCAATTTTTCCGTTTTTTGAGGATTGTATAAGTTCTCCGTACCGTTTTATATAAAGTGGATCATACCCATCTGGAGCAAAGACACCATACTGAGTTGCAAAATTAGCCTCGACATAAGCGTTTCCATATCCCCAAAATCGATTAATTCCTGCATGTTTTTTTAAAAAATCAAAAATGTCTGTTGAGGGAAAAACTGTGGCCGCAGGGGAAAAAGGATTGAATTTCTGAAATGAGCGAAAAAGGTCAAAGCTGTGAATACACAGTAATAGTATTATTACCAACAAAGTATATTTCCCCTTAACTCGTCTCCAAAATAACACAGTAAAAGTAATAATAAAAATGGCAGTAGAATACATCAGATTTTTCAACGAAACAGAAAAGTAACTACCCCATGAGTTTTCTCCAAATCTTTGAACATAGAAAACACCAATCCATAATAATACAAAGACGATGGGTATCGAAATTACCGAAACAGCAGGTGTCTTATAGGTACTTAATTTCCATCTATCTAACCCAAATCCAGCTAATATACTAATAGAAAAACAGAACAGAAAAATAGATAATGTCGGGGCGCTCGATGAAATAAAAGGAAGATCAAAAGAATATAGTATAGAGGAAATAGGATTTTTTGTCGTAAGTGTTAACAAAACTACACTTGTTATAGCAAAGAATCTAACAAACTTATTACTTTTTAACAAAAAAAATGTAAAAGGAAGAAAAAAAATAGGAACAAGTCCAACTGAAGTCACTTTTCCAATATACGTATCTGAAAGCCAATAGTTACGGGTTGCAGGATTTCCAAAAAAATCTGGAACGAAAAACATAATGAGTTGCCACGGCTGAATAAGAATCTTGTTTATAAAAAAATTATATTCATGACTTACACGAGCTGATTCTTTAATAAGTTCTATACCTGGAATAACCTGAATCGCCCCTATCCCTAACACCAGCATCATCAGAAATCCAAAAAAAACAAATTCTTGAAGTTTGTTCTTTTGCAACCTTCTCCTTTCCAACAATCTAAACAACACATAAACTCCAACAAAAATAAATAAATAAAAATACACTTGAATATGGCCAGCAAAAAGGGGAAAAGAAAGAGAAGCAATAAATATTCCTAGCCAATATCTTTTTTGACTCGCTAAGATTTTTTCAACGGAGAGTAACGCTAATGGTAACCATAGAATCACCTGACCGATGGTATTGTATTCAATCCATACAATCATAAAAAAAGAAAAACCATAAGAGATTCCTGCAAATATGCTTCCCCATTTGCTTATTGTAATAGTTCTTGAATAAAGGTACGTAAAGTAACCTGCTAAAAAAGGTTGGAAAAAAATAAGTAACACCCAAGCAATTTTTTGATCCATAAAGAAATATATAAATCCTAATGGATAGAAAGGTGCTGACTGAAAATTAGCAAGTAACGGAGTACCTGAAAAATTATACGGATTCCACAACGGCACAAAACCGTTTTTCAGTTCTGTTAAAACAAGACTCTTCCAAGGATATAATTGACGAAGAACATCAAAATATTGAGCTTTGTTAGGATAAGAACCAGGATTATACCCTAAATATGAATATGTTTTCCATGGCGTATATTCAGAAATAAGCAAGTCTCCAGGAAAAGGAAGATATCCTAAAAAAAATTTATAAAAAAAAGCGAGAGCTATGCCTAAAAAAAACACCAACGGATAAATATTTTTATAATGCCGCATATTTCTTCTTGAAAATAAATCCAATAATAAGAAAACTAGCTGTTATTACAGATATAATATTTGCTACATACCTCACTGGACTTTCTTTAAAAACCGCTTGCACAACGTGTTTTCCTTTTGGAATCGCATAGATTAATTGTCCTCTCCAATTGGGATCTTGAAACTGAATTGGAATCTGTTTTCCATCAAGAAGTACTCTCCAACCAGGAAAGTATTGAGTATGATCAACGACTCTTGAGTTTGTAATCGATGTAATATTATATACATGTCTAAAAGAATTCCTCTTATAATTTGCTACCTTTGCATTTCCATCAATTATTTCCACAGGATATTTGGGGTATGCATTGGCTGGCCCTGCAGACCAAATAACATCTGTTTCCCCATAGTAAGTGCTATTTAAAGGGTAGTTCCAATAATATTGTTCGTTAATTTTGTCTACACCTAACAATGGTTTCCAGTAATATACGGTTGAAACTATAACCAGAAAAATAACCATCCAATATGCAATTCTATTTTTGAGGAATCCAAAAGAAAAAAAAGAAACCGAAAGTATAGAGGTAGAAAATACAGATAAGGCTAAAAACCTCCATGGAAATTGAAATTGTCTTAATAACGAAATATTTTTCCAGACAAAAGCAGATATTGGTAGCATAAAGAAAATCGAAACAACAAATAGGAGAAATCCAAATACCATTAATTTATGCACAGTTCTTTTTTTTATCCAAAGAATGATTGATAAAATAATTCCTATCGTGTGAAATAATCCCAGATAAACAGTAATTCCTTCAATTTGTAAACGTTTATCGTTGGTAAAATTTGGAATAAAGAAATTCTGTAAAGGAGAAAAGTGACTTTGATATACATTTTTCATAAATAGATCGCCATGCGTATACTTATGTTCTAATAAAGCGGGAACCCAATAAAAAGCTGCCAGCATCAGGGCAATAGTCAAAGCAGAAAATGTCACGAAATAGTCTGATCGCTTTTTAGTAAAGAAAATACTGAAATGCATACAAACTGCAAAAAAAACCAGACTAAGCGCATTATGCGCAAGAATAAGCAACATTCCACCAATCGCAGTTATCATAAAATTACGATAGGAATTTTTATGAATGAGAGAAATTAAACCATATAAAGTCAAAGGTAAAAATGTGTATGAATAGACTTCTCCAAAACTTCCTCGTATGAATAACTCAACAAAACGAAAAGGAGCAAACTGGTACAAAATTGTTACAAAAAACGCTTTTTTTTCGTCTCTAAGCAACTGTTTACTAAATAGATACATAAAAAATCCAGATATAATATAGCTTAAACCAAGAGTTATTTTAAAAGAACTTGCCAATGAAAAGCCTACATACACAAAAAAAGATGATATAAGGTAAGGGAGTTGATATATAAAAATAAATAATGGCATTCCATAACCATAATTTAAATCTCCTGCCCAACGAACTGGAAATTGTCCGTCAGAGAGTGCCTTATAATATGACCCCATTCTTGCTAAATGAACTAAACCATCATGAGTATGAGGAAAGTCAGACATTAAAAGAATAGTAAGCAGTGGAATTAGAGAAATAATCAGTATAATTAAACTGTTTCTCATTTTTCTATTTCATAAATTGTGAAGTATCCATTTCGATGAGGCTTTTCAAATTCAAAAATTAACTTTGCGTTCCAACTGGAAGGAGCCCTACCTATCTGTTCACATACATTACAGGGTTGATAAAACACAAAATAAGTAGGCTTTTTTTTACTTCCTTCAATAAGTTCTTGTGGGACTGTTTCATTTATTGGCCAGAAACCCTTAACTTCAATATTAGGATTATTGATTAAATATATCTCAAAAGCATAGGGTAACAAACCAAAAGTCCCTTGAGTCCCAACAAAAATCTTTTCCTTTTTGGCTAGCGACTGGAATATTGAGACTGCTTCTCTGATTCCTCCTCCAGACGGCCAGTCATTGTTGTACTGACGAAGATCCTGACTCGGTATAGGAGCATTTTTAAAATCTACAAGAATAAAGTAGTCTGATCGAATAACTAAAATATGTACTGCAACGAAAAAAAACAAAGCGTATTTACGAGGAAAAAGAAAAAAAACTTTATAAAGGGTATAGGAAATAAGGGGAAGTAAAGACAATGTCATAAAAAATATAAACCGCGGATATATCACTTTTCCAAAAAGGGCAAGAAGGAAAAAGGGAGTAAAAAACCAAAAAAATAGTAATATTTTCTCTCGCAAAAACTTTTTGTCTATTATAAACGACATAGCGACTAACAAAATATAAGGCCATGTCATGTATTTTAATAACCAGTCTTTTTCCCCAATATATAGATTGCCCCATAAAAACCGTAGTGGATGTTCGACCCATTCCTTTATCGGATACACAAACAAAGCATTCTTTTCGGTAATAATGTTAAAAAAGGGAGAGAGACGAAGAATTGAATAGTAGCCATAAGCAAGTAGGGCAGCAATTGTCGCGTACATTATCCATTTGAAAAGATACTTCGTTTTCTCACCTTTGCGAAAATCAAAAAGAATAAGCGTTAGCGGAAGAAGATAAACATTAAAAAACGCGTTCGTTTTAGTAAGCACTCCTGCCCCTATTATCATTCCAAGAATCAGCGCAATATCGAGACGAATTCGCCGAATCAATAATATTGATAAATAGAGTGACCAAATTGCAATAGCTCCTACTAAACTATCATAAAGTGCCATTCGATCATAAACAAGGGCAAATGGATACAATACATATAAAGTCAACGAGATCAACCCTGTCCAATGATTTTTAAAAATTTCTCGACCTAAAACGTACATTCCAACCATAGATAAAAATCCTGCTGCCACAGACACAATTCTTCCTGCTACGAGAGGGTCATCAAAAAATCTTAGAGAAACCATAATGAACCAAATGAAAAGAGGTTGTTTCCCGTCGGTTAAAGAGATAAATCTCCATGCGGCATCATTTTTAGCAATTTGTGCCCAGCGAAGGTATATTGCCTCATCGGTAAAAATAGGTATGGATGTTAAATTGTATAGTCTTGAAAAGAAATACAAGCACATGGCAAGAGCAATAATTATTCCAGAAAAAGAAACAACTTTAATGACAATTTCAGATATATAATGATTGAGAAGCTTCATATTATTTTTTGAGATAATTTAAACGAATGTATAATACTGCACTAATTATGATTGAAACAACAACAGAACTTATTGTAAGTGAGTAAAGAAGTGTCGGAACTGGGGGATCCCAATTACCTAAATATATAAATGGGAGATACTCTAAAAGCGCAAAAAGTGAAATTATAAAAGATGATACTAAAATATAATACTTTTTTGCCAACAATGCGGCAAATGGAAAAACATATAAAAGATACCATGGCTGAAAATTTGTCCGTATAGAAGCAAAAAGAACAGCGAATAGCATAAGAAAAACATTAATTACATATATCGTATCCCATTTAATTTTTTTTTCATAGTTTCGAAATACGGTTAGAAGTAAAAAAACTGGTAAGAGAAATAATGTTGCAAACTTCACTCCAATAGATATTATGAACAGCATAAATCCTGATAAATAACTTTTCTTTTGAAGAAAATAAAATCCTATCACAGCAAAGAAAAGCATTACGATGTCGTTGTGCGCAGAAACTAAACTTTCGAGTAAAACCAAAGGATTAAATGCAAAAAAAACCATTGCAAATAATTTGTCCTCACTTTTCGTTTTTTTTAGAATTTCACCAATAAAATAAACTATTCCTAAAAAACTAAAACTTGCAAGAATTTTAAACAATATAGCAGTCGGTAAAAAAATCTGAAATCCTAGAAACGATAAAGGAACTGTTAACGCAAGCCAGATTGGACCGTACGGATAAACTCTATGTGTCCATCTCATAAAAGTAAGCATTGGGTCACCTGGGAAGTCTAATGCTTTATGCTCGTAGGGATTTTGATTGTAGTAGGTGATGATTTTTGCATCAAAGATATAGTTAAATAAGTCGTAGGAAAACGCATTGTAAGCAATCGTTAAAATAATTACACTCGTTAATAATATCTTCCAAAACTGTTTTTCTGTAAATTTATTTTGTTTTGTAAGAACAAGAAAAAGCGCATAAAAAAAATAGAGTGATAAGAGTATACCTACATACAACATGGCTGAAAGTGGTCGATTAAAAAACCCAATATGTTGAAATGATTTTTGAATAGTTTGCCAAATTGAAAGTTGAGATAGGGTTAAATTTAAATCTACTTGAGTAAAAGAATATAAAAAAAATAATGTAATTATTCCACTATAGGAAGTATATAAAAAGATTTCGTTATAGAAAGGAGATATTAATATTTTGAATATTTTCATACAGAATCATAGAGGCCATTTATATTATTTCTTTTTATCAGTAGGAGATCTTTTAACCCATCTAATGAGTCTTTTAATGGACTCACTCTACGTGTTTCGACATACAACCATGACACTGGTATTTCTTTTATTGATAGTTTTAATTTTTGTGCAAGAAATAACAATTCTACGTCAAATCCTGCTGATACACTTGAGCCTGAAACTCTACGAAAGCCTGAATGGATTTTTTTTATTTTTGTGAAGAGTGTTTGAGCTGCTTTTTGATTAAACAGTTTAAATCCACATTGCGTATCAACAATACCATCCATGCCAATAATCGTATTTCTTAAAAAAATCCAAGATCTGCTCATAAGCATTCTTGTCCATGGCGAACCTTTCCGAGTTGTGTTTCGAGATCCTATTACAATATTATATCCTTCCTGCGCATAAGGCAGGACTTTATCGAGTTCTTCTATAGGAGTTGCTTGATCCATATCGGTAAACAGTATAAATTCCCCTTTTGCCTGAAGCATTCCGGTGGTTACAGCGCCTGCTTTTCCGAGATGAGGATTCTTAATAAGTTTAAAGTGTATATGTTCACGAATAAATTCTTCAACAAACTCTATACTTCCATCGGTCGATCCATCGTCTACTATTAAAACTTCATACTCAAATTTCTTTTTATCCAAAAAATGCGCGACTTTATCCAATACCCCTTTTCGAAGATTTGCCATTTCATCATAAGAAGGAATTACAACAGAAAGGTATGTGCTCTTCACAAAAAAATTATACTAGAAAAGACTACAGAGCACAATTATTCACTGGAATTATTGCTCTTATATCTTTCTGCTCCTTCCCAGGCTAATTCAAAAACTGCTTTCATGGTCTGAGCAAAATGAGGATGTTTAATAGCCATTCCTAATAATATATCCCCCTTTTTATAATGTATAAATACTACGTTGTCGCCATAAATCGTTACCTCATGTTGAAATTGAAATTTAGCTGATGGCACAACACGAGAAAACCTAAAGGCTTTAATATCTTCTTGTATAAATTTCTTAACCCATGACAAATGAGACAATATCGTTAATAATTGGTTGAATGTCCATCTAAGTTAAGTATACTGTACTGCAGTATTTTCCACAACGCAATGGATCCTTGTACTACGGGCTTAATTGGGGTAAAATATTGATGTTGGCCCCATCGTCTAGTGGTCTAGGACGCAAGGTTCTCATCCTTGTAACACCGGTTCGACTCCGGTTGGGGTCACAAATTTTTTGCTTCATTTTTTACTATCAGAAATCTATAACCATCTGGGATTTTCTGGAACCATCAAGCAAATTGAAGCTAAATTCTGGTTCGAATCCCTTATGGTTTGATCATCTCCCATACATATATCTAGCCCAAATGTAGGTTTTGATATGTTTAGAAATCCCTATGTAAACTGTTCTACCAACCAATTTTCCTAAATTACCTAAAGCGACAGATCTTTTACATCCTTCAATAAGTGTATATGGACCGCTTGGGTTGTCGGCAACTAGTATAAACCTGGTATCCAATCCATTAATATCTCTTACAAAAAGATTCTCTTTTGCTTTGATATCTGTATACTTACCTTGACTAAAGTCAGATTGACTATAGTTACTTATTGCAGTATTAAGCTTAAAGTCAGGTCTGCAAAGTCCATCAGTTAGCCAATCATCCGAAGAACAAATATAAATCTTGTTCATGTCTGAGTCTTCTATTTCAGCCAAATTCCACCCTAAATCGCCATAAGCGAGAAGCGGAAAAACTATATCAAACCTCTGAGTAATTGTGATTTTTTCCACTCTCTCAAAATGGCTAAAAACCTCACCTTGTTTTACAACTTTATCTATTTTCATGACTTATAATTAACGTTTTTGTCTTTCATCCCACAAAATGTTTTTTCCTAAAAGTCTGAGAATCCTCTGATAATTCCATGGAGTTAAAATATTGAAGTAAAGTTTGGTAATCGGCTTCTTCTCCGAAATTCTTCTTAATCCACTCTAGCAATTGATTGAAATCAGTCATTTGTTGTAGCTCTTCAACAAGCCCCTTACGGCGAGTGGCTTCATCTAAAAATTTCTTAAATTGTTCATCGGTAGCTACTCTTTTCCCCTCTACCGACGCAGCATCTACAAAGGCTACAACTTCTTGGAAGCGAACAATTCCTCTGGCAGCACACCTCTGAACATATTCTAGACCAAATCTTTGCTCTAGAGTTAAAATATCCTCCCAGTCCTGATCTGAGTAGCCTTCAAGTCTATCTGCCGCTCTCTGATTTTGTCTTCGTTGAAACTCGTCAGTATTCCTCAAATCAATTCCTTCAGCGGCCATTTCCTCTTTGATACTTCTATGTTCATCCATTGCATGATCCCAAAATGGATTTTCATTGTAGGTTGGCAAACTTCGAATAGGATTTTCTCTTAATCCCCCAACGATCTCGTAGCTTGACCTTGTAATTACTCTTCTGATAACTTCGGCAAATTCTGCTTCGTAATTGGTTTCGGTAACAGACCAAGGTGGTAAGTAAGGATCAGTTATTGGGTGATCGCTTGCCATTATTCGTTGCATAACAGCAGAAACAAAGTTCACTACTTGGCCTGAGGCCTCAGCGCGTGGTGTTCTTCTAAGATGCATCCATTGTGCCCCCAAACCAAATTGCAATTCATCCAAAACAGTTTGTCGAGAAGATCTTTCTCCCTGCTCAGACAATTGGCGCCAATGTTCCATGATATCTGCAGTAGTCCAAGGTTGCTCTTCAACTGTTCCATCAAGCAAAGTAACTTGTTTTGTAGGAGTATCGAATATATGTGGGCCAATAATGCTTCCCAGGCTGTCTGCACCAACGAGAAGTTGAATTTCATCAACTTTAGCTTGAGCTTTTATCATATCGGCCTGAACTTTTGCTTCTTGACGTTTTAAATCAACAGGTGGCCTTCTTCGGATTGGATCTTGATCAATCATAGCTGGATTATATCAGAAATGACCTATAACTTCCTCAGCGTTATAGATTACTTTCCCATTATGATAGTTGAAACCTAATAGCATCAATTTCTCACAGAGAATTCTTAATTCATAGAAGAAAAGCGGATCGAGAATTGGGTCAGATGGCTCACATTTATTTAGTGGCAATAATTAAGTACCTCTTGTTTGAGAATTCTAAGTCTTTTCCTTCATCAATAACCTTTTGGAGACTTTTTAGTTCAGTAAGATATTTATCTACGCTAAAATCGGGAACCATCCATGGAATTGCTTTGAGGTAGTAGACAAGAGCTCCTACGTCTTTGAATATAATTTTGCCTTCCCATTGATCGGCTCTCTCTATATTAAATCCTGCCTTGCCCAGTTCTCTTCGCACATTTTCTAATGTAGAATCCTGCCATTTGGGCTTTGCTCCAAAAACCAGCATTAAATCTGCCATGCTATCACCGCTTACTTGCTGTGTTAGAAATATGCCGGGAGACGAAGTTACCCTATAAATTTCTTTCTCGTTTATGCCGCTATGTCTGTTCAGAACTAAATCAAACTCACCATCTTTAAATGGTAGTTTATGAACTTCATTGGCTTCTATAACAGTTACTCCCAAAGGCTCAAGTCGCTTCTTGGCAATTAAAAAGTTTGGATGATATCCTTCTATCGCAACGGCATATGGCGGAAACGGTGCTAAAGAAGCAAAAACTTCACCGCCGCCTGTCCCCATATCCAGAACCGCCCTCGATTTATTCAGATGCTCTCGCGCTATTGCTTTGTAAGTCCATGGAGGGTTCTCGTTTATGGCTCTGTCTTTAATATAGGAGAAGTCCCACCCTGAAAAATGAGCCTTCTCTTCTTTTTTCCATTGAGCGATTAAATCATTCATGATCTCAATTATACCAATTATGCAGAAGGTGAGATACATCGGTAACACTTTTGAACTAGAATTATAGTTCAGAGGAAGTCAAACGTCCTAAAGGAGGTCACTGAGTTTAGTAAACTAAAAAATGGTGAGCTGTTGAGGGTTATCGCTGGATGCAGTCAGCTTTTATGCTGATTGTTATTCCTTGACCAGTTGTAGATTGCCTACTTGAAACAGTATACATTACTGCTTTGGGTTCATCGGGAAATATTACCTGTCCCTCAGGAGCAGTGCTAAGTGGCCTCTCAGAAGATACTGATCCACTTATAACTCTTACATTTCCCGGCTTTTCTGAACTGATTAACTTATCCGCTACTTGCAAATTCTGTCCTGGAGGAACAACAACTTCAATAACGTTTGATCGTGGACCCGTTTGACCTTTGCAATCGACTAAATTCATCTGCACCCCTGGCCTTTCACTTCCACATGCTGCAACTCCAGTTAAACCCGCACCCATTACCAGTGAATAAAGAAAATTTCTCTTGCGATCTGGATTTCCCATAGAATACGCGGACTATATCATAGTCACTCAAACAAAGTCAAGTTTTATTAGTTGACAATAAATAGCTCTTGCGCTATATTCCTTTCGTACCTGCTTGGAAACAATGTTGAAAATCGAAAAGTTGGATTTATTAATATCTGTTTATATCTTCTGCATTGCGGTATCAGAACTGATGGGAGCAAAAACATTTCCTCTTCTTACTGTTTTTGGGTATAAGCTGAATGCCAGTGTTGCGATCTTTGTAGTTCCACTCATATTTACGATTAACGACATGATAACCGAAGTCTATGGCAAAGAACGAACCCGAAGTATTATTCGATCAGGTCTTATTGTTATTCTATTAATTCTGTTGTTTTCTGTCTTCGCAACAAATCTTCCACCGTCTCAACGATTTGTTGGATCCGAAAAAGCATACGATGCCATTTTTGGCCTTTCGGCTCGGATTGCCGCAGCATCATTAACTGCTTTTGCCATGGCAGAATTTCTAGACGTCTTTGTCTTCGCAAAACTCCGCAGTAGACTCGGGAAAAGCAAACTGTGGCTTCGCAACAATCTCTCCAATTTTGCTTCTCAGCTGGTTGATACAGTTGTATTTATGACTCTTGCGTTTTACGCTATAGATAAACCATTTTTAAATAATGTGTCTTTTTTGGTAAGTCTGATCATTCCTTATTATCTGTTAAAATGTTTCATGTCTGTTATCGAAACACCTCTTGTGTATTTTGGGGTGAATTGGCTCAAGAATGAAAAGAAATGATGTATCCAAACCTCAAATTTCCGCGGGTCAAACACCGTCCATTTTTTTATACTAATTTTGTATCAACGATCGATGGTAAAGCGCAGGTGCTTAAAAACACAAAAGATTACTGGCCTATTGGAAGCGCTTTAGATTATAAAACGCTTCTTGAACTTCGCGCATACGCAGATGTATTAATTCACGGAAAAAACACCGCGCTCGGACATGCAACAGTAATGAGCCTCTCAAAACCTGAATTTAAAAAAGCACGAGAGAAATTGAGGAAAAAAGATATTTTGTACATAGTTATGAGTAACAACCCCAATAGTAAACTTAAAAAACATGTACAACATCCTGCTGTTACGACAGAAATTACCGGTAGTGATGTCTTAACTCTAGCCTCCAGCTTGCATAAAAGAGGTTTTCAACATGTGATTATTGAGGGCGGACCAACAATTATGGGATCTTTTTTCAAGCACGATTTAATTGATGAAGTTTTTGTCACGATCGCTCCAAAAATATTTGGAAATAAACCCAACACTACGCTCAGTATGGTTGAAGGATACCTTTTTCCTGCAGATAAGATCAAAACGTGTGCTTTGATTTCGGTAAGAAAGGTGAATGATGAAGTTTACCTTCGTTATCGAATACATCGTTAATCTACTTTATAAGGTTGGGGGGCGTGCAAAACCGCATGCCGTTGTGGCTGATCAATAACTTCCATGTGTTCTTTAGGAGGTGCTTTCGCCAACGCAATACCTAATACTTCGTCCATGTGCGAGACAAACACAAATTTTAAGTCTTTGATTACTTCTTTTGGCACGTCTTCCAAATCTTTTTTATTTTCTTTGGGCATCACAATGGTTTTAAGCCCTGCTCTATGAGCGGCAATCACTTTTTCTTTTACCCCACCAATTTCAAGCACTCGTCCACGAAGGGTAACCTCGCCGGTCATACCCACTTTTCTATTTATTGGAATCTTTGTTAGCGCAGAGATTATTGCGGTTGTAATGGGAATTCCCGCCGACGGCCCATCTTTAGGCACTGCGCCTTCTGGAACATGTACGTGCACATCTAATTTTTGATAAAATTTATCCAATAATCCAAAGTATTTTGCTCGAGCTCTTACATACGACATTGCCGCATGACAAGATTCCTTCATAACATCCCCTAATTGCCCAGTCAAGAGTAAGCTTCCTTTTCCTGACATCAGAGCTACTTCGATAAATAGAATATCGCCTCCTGCTTCTGTCCAGGCAAGTCCTGTTGCCATACCGACTTCGTCTTTTTTCTCAACAATAGCAGATGTGTATCGTGGAGCTCCTAAAAACTTAGGTATATTCGATGGTTTGACCACTGTTTTTCCATCTTTTCCTTCTGCTACTGTTTTAGCAACCTTTCTATATACTGTAGCAATTTTTCGCTCAAGATTTCTCACTCCTGCTTCCCTAGTGTACCTTTGGGCAATAAATTTAATCGCGTCATTACTAATCTCAACATTGTCCTGCGTTAATCCATGAGATTTCATTTGTTTTTTAAGTAAAAAGTCTTTTGCGATATGGAATTTTTCATCCTGGGTATACCCCGCGAAGTTGATAATTTCTAATCTGTCACGCAAAGCAGGAGGAATAGTATCAAGTACATTGGCAGTTGTTATAAACATGACATCGGATAAATCAAATGCTACTTCTAGATAGTGATCCGAAAACTCACTATTTTGTTCAGGATCCAGCGCTTCAAGCAGTGCTGAAGAAGGATCTCCTCGAAAATCAGTACCTACTTTGTCGATTTCGTCCAGCATAAAGACTGGATTTTTAGTCCCAGCATCTTTAATCCCTTGAATAATTCTACCCGGGAGCGCTCCAACATAGGTTCTTCTGTGCCCTCTTATCTCTGCTTCATCTCGAATCCCACCTAAGGACACTCGAACAAACTCTCTTCCTAAAGCATGGGCAATTGATTTGCCAATCGATGTTTTTCCCACTCCTGGTGGTCCAACGAAACAGAGAATTGGCCCTTTAATCTTTCCAGCAAGTTTATGAACAGCCAGATATTCTACAATGCGTTCTTTTACTTTTTGCAATCCATAGTGGTCTTCATTGAGAATTTTTTCTGCTGCTTTAATGTCTACATTGCTTTTGCTTTCTTTGCTCCACGGAAGACTTAGTAAAACATCTACATAATTTCGAATATACCCTGCCTCTGGGTTAAACTGATTCATTTGCGCCAGTTTTTTTACTTCTTTGCGTACTTTTTCTTCTACTTCTTCTGGCATTCCTGCTTTTTTAATCTTATCCATCAATTCTCTTACTTCACCCGTTTCTTCGCTTTTCTGTAGTTCTGTCTCAATTGTCTTGAGGCGTTCCCGAAGCATTGCTTCCCTAGCTCCTTTTTCGAATCGTTCTTGAGTTTTTGAAGCAATCCTTCGCTCAAGTTCAAGCACTTTTATTTCTCGCGCCAAAAGATCAGTTATTTTCTCAAGTCGCTGTTTCACATCAACAATTTCTAATAATTCTTGCCGTTCTGAAGGTTTAAGGTCTAATACTGACGCAATTAAATCAGACAACTCAGAAGGGGAAGTTTCGGACATGATGTTCATAAATATCAAGAAATCTGCGGCTTTTCCCAAATTCATTGCCCTTCTGACTTCATTGGTTAAATGATTTCAGAGTGCTTTTATCTCTGGCGTGCTTTCTATGACTTCTGGTATTCCAACAACTCGCGCAAGCAGAAATGAGTCGTGTTCTTCATAAGAAAGAATTTTAACCCGTGCAAGACCGCGAACTTGCGCGTTAATTTCCCCATCGGTTCTGATCATTCGTTCGATACGAGACAGCGTACCAAGACTATAGAGATCTGAGGGCGCAGGGTCGTTCAGGCGGGCGTTTTTTTGTAACACAAAGCAAACAATTCGTTCGTGTCGAAAAGAAGATTCTAACGCAAGAAGACTTTTGGGTCTACCAAAGGTTAATACTGAATCTGTGTTGGGGAAAATAATTCCGTCTCGAATTGGAATTATAGGAACAAGTTTATCCATAATTAATAAACTACTTATGGTGAGTTTATCGAACCATTAGCACTCTATCATATCATCTGCTAGTTGTCAATAGGCCAGTGACCTTTTTTTCGTAAGGAAATTCTCACACGATATTATAGTAATTTATCATATTCTACTTTTTTTATATTCGTCAACAATTTAAATAATTTGATTCTGTAGTCTTTATCTCGGCTACATTTTTAAACTTGATTTACGGGGTTGACAAATCAATATTGAATACTACAATTACAAGTGGAGGAATTTTTATGCAGAATGTTCCTATCTCGCCATTTACAGAAGGGGTAAAACCAGAAAAATTATTAAAACAACTTCATTCTTTTGAAGGAAGAATCGCTGAGTTTATTAGTAACTTTGCGGGAAGTATGAATTTTGTTTACTTCCACGTAATATGGTTTTCACTGTGGATTGCTTTTAATCACGGACTGTTCGAATCTCTATTTCCTGCCTTTGACCCATTTCCCTATGGCCTTTTAACCATGATCGTATCTCTTGAAGCAATCTTTCTTGCCACTTTTATTATGATCAACCAAAATAGACAAGCATTGATCGAAACATACCGAGAACTTGAGGAAGAAAAAGCAGAAGAAGAAGCAGAGGAAGAAGTAGAAGACATTCAAAAAGATCTTGAAGATATTAAAAAAGCAATGTCTTTTATCCAGCAAAAACTTACCAATGTTCAAAAAGCAAAAAATGGATCCAGCACTCCTTCTACCCCGCCTCCTTCTTCCGCGTCATCTCTATAATCAGCAGATACGAACGAGAAGCTTAATATTTGTACTCGCTTACTAATTCATTATGCTCATTATATAAAAACGCATGGTCACCACCATTATTCCAAACCGCGTATTTTCCTTCTGGACATTGCCAATAGAGCTTATCTACAGTATTTATTCCGCATCCAGAGTAAAGCAGAATATTTGATTGTGCTTTTAAGAAAAGTTTATCAAATGAATAAGAATTTGATGCGGAACTATCTTTCAGAAGCCATCCTTCTAAGGATATCTGGCGGTCGCAGGAATTTGTAATTTCTATCCATTCTCCATTCTTATTAATATTATCATCACCTGGAGCATCAGCATGAATGGAAGTAATTTTTATACAGGTTATTGTCGATGTACCTTGGACATTTTTGGGTTTACACAAACTTTCCCACATACCCTTACATGATTCTCGTGCTTCTTGCTGCGCTTTTAAAATCGCGTCTTGATATTTTACATTTGGCGCGAATGTGGCTATAACTGCCATTCCTTCTTGTACTATATGCGTATTAACCATCACTGTATCAACATAGACATACGCAAGTAAACGACCGTATTGATCCTTTGTCTGCACATCAAATTCTAAGGTAACTGTTTTCCCTAAAACCAACGTACTATTAAGCGCTGACGCAGACGATGCAAATGGTTGACCGGTCTCTGGAGCATTTATGCCAATGTATCTGACTTTTTCTCCTGACTCAAGTTCGATCGTATCGCCATCTACTACCCGAACCACTTTTGTCTGACTTTTTGAGTTGATGTTTGACTGAATAGTTGGTTTCTGCTTAATATGAAGTGTTGGTGAGAGCAGAATTTGTTTATTTTCTATAGTAAGAGGGGGGGATTCATTTTGGAAGATATAACTGATACCAATACTTATTAATAGAATACCAATAATTAAAAGTTTCCACGCGTATCTCTTCACACACGCCTACTTCTCCCCTCTTATAGTTGAATGTACAATCCGGAAACGATCTTTATAGAGTAAGCCCTGGACAATACTTCCAAGGAGAAAACCATGAAACAGTTTTGATTTTAATAATCTTCTTTTTTTAAGATAGAGAAGAAAATATAATGATGAAATATTGATCCAGTGATGAACATGATAAGTTGTATCTTTGCGTTCGATTTTTACATGGGGAAGGATATGGACATTTCGAATCTTTTTGGATGGCAACTTTTTATGGACTAAAGATCGTGGATGCGAAGTAAGAAAAAACAACGAAAATCCAATACTTCCGCCAATAAATACTTTTAATAGCTCTTTTGCGTCATGGGAATGAATAATTTTAGCCATACTAATCTTTTACCACACCCACTCTTTTTTGGCAAATGAGGTTTGTCTGTAAGAAGCAAATTTGGTAAAATTGAAGCATACTGCGGGATCGTCTAATGGTAGGACATGGGACTCTGAATCCCAGTATCTTGGTTCGAATCCAAGTCCCGCAGCCAATCACCCCCTTGAGCTCGTGCTGCGACTAACTCAAAGCCATTTTGGAGCGTAGGAGCAACCTTTCCGTCTTTAATTTTAAGGTTCGAAAATACAAAATTGAGTAACTCTCTCTTTTCTTCCATCAACGCCTTTTTTTCATAGATATCACGCCCTAACTGTGATAGTTCGAAAATATTCATGCCGAGTTTTTGATAATCAATATTCGCTTTTGTGTGTTTAACTATCGCATCCAATACAGAGTCAAGTTCTGCTTTTTCCGTTTGGCTTTGTTTTATAGGAAAATTCTTCGAGAATACAATAGCCATTTTTTAAATGGATTATTTCTAACAGCTCATCCACATATTCATACACTTTCTCAAATTTAAGGGCATAGAAGCATTTCTCAGATGACTCTATATTGTCAGATTGTATCGATAAATGATGGAAATAGTACTGCAAAGGTAGTCTATTGATTCTCTTTTTGCATGTTTTCTATAGCCATAGTTTTATATTAAATTTCTGAAAAATCTAGTGTTGCAAAATAATCATCTATTGTTTCAGCTCTCCGAATCATTTTCACTGTTCCATCAGGCTTCAATAAAAGCTCAGATGAGCGTAATTTTCCGTTATAGTTAAATCCCATTGCAAATCCATGTGCTCCAGTGTCATGGATTACAATAAAATCTCCAAGCTCTATTTTTGGAAATTTTCTGTCTATGGCAAACTTATCATTATTTTCGCAAAGAGACCCCACAACATCATAGGTGTGGTCTAATGGTTGACTTTCTTTCCTCAAAACTGTTTCATGATGATATGCTCCATACATCCCCGGTCGCATTAAATTTGCCATACATGCATCAACCCCAATATATTCTTTATAAATATGTTTCTCATGAATTACCTTAGTAACTAAATAGCCATAAGGACCTGTAACCATCCTTCCGCACTCCATAACAATTCTGAAAGGATCAAGATTACTGGCCACAATAGTTTCTTCATATGAGACCTTTATACCTTGTGTAGATGAAAACATAATATCTTCTCCTTAATGAGATAAATGTACCCTATCAGTCCTTAATTAAAGAGTATATTAGAAAGAGTGCGCTATCTTAATCTTATGAGTTAATCTGATTCCTGATATACTAGCATCATAATATGGCAGGTATAGAAACAGCAGCGGGAGTTGGAAGATATATTGGAAAAAAAGTTCTTTTTCCCTGGGGAGATCCTCGCATAGCCGAGAAAACTGATCGTTTTCGTTTAAAAGTTTCCGGCATAGAAAACATTCAAGGGTTGAAAGGAGAATCATATATTATTGCTGCAAACCACGTACAGCCACATGGAAGTGGTCTGTTAGAAGCGCTTGGGCTTGCTCCAGATGCATTTATACTTCGTAAAATTGTAAATGGAATAGATCAAAACCTTCGTATTGTCGCTAAATATGATTTAGATGAGTTTCAAGCTAAAAAAATACCTACCCCTCTCTTAAAATACTTCGAAGCATTTCAACGAGGCTTAATAGAAGCACATGGAGACATTCCTGTGAGAAGAAAAGGGAGATTTAACATCGCATTTGGAAGATCACAGAGAAGAGTAATAGAGGCGGGTGAACCAATACTTATTTTTCCGGCCGGCGAATGGGGACAAGAAATCAACGGAGAACAAGAGTTTAAACAAGGAGTAGCTTTTATTGCTAAAAGGTTCCATCTACCAGTTATACCTGTGTATATAGAAGGTTGCTCAAATTGGAAACCTATACAAACCGTACTAATTGCTTTTGGCTCTCCACTTACTATGACAACAGAATCAAGAGAAGAATTCACAGATAAGATAAAGAAACAGATTTTAGATTTAAAAGAGAATGCTGTTTCTCAAACCGAGTAGTATTTCTTGTACCAAGATTTATAACCTATAGTTGAAATCTGCGCCTATCTCAATTATAATTGCACCATGACATTGCGAACTCCTGAATTAGTGAAATACGCAGGTATTGAAATACGTGGTAAAAAGGCAGTTAGAGACAAGGTTTTTGAGTATATTCTTCCTATTTTAACAGTTGATGCTGTATTTAAAGGAATACCATTAGAGCTTATGGCTTCTCCAAGACCATAAAACATATGAAAAAAAAAGTAATAACTATTTGCTCAAGTGCTTCTCACTATAAACAAGTTTTAAAGATAGAAAAAGCAATAAAAAAACTCGGATTTAAAGTGAAAATCCCCAAAACCGCCAATATTATGAAAAAAAATAATAACTTTGACGTGAGTTTTTATAAAACGTGGTTCAACAATCACAATGATTACCATAAAAAAACAAAACTCATGACAGAGCATTTTAAAAAAGTGATTGCTTCCGATGCTGTTTTAGTTACCAACTTTGAAAAAAACGGTATACCAGGATATATTGGTGGCAATGTGTTAATGGAAATGGTCATTGCATTCCATTACAAAAAACCAATTTATATTTACAATAATATCTCTGAAAATTTACCAATTAAAGAAGAAATCTACGGCCTCAACCCCACATTTTTAGAAGGGAATTTAAGTAAAATGAGACAAAATGGCAAAACCACTTAATATGGAGCAAGAACCGCATCAACAACCAAAAGAAGAATTAGAATTATTCAAAGAAGAGGTGGATAGCGCAATCGAGAATATGTTTGTTTTCCTTGAGGCAGAAGACGATCCAGATAAAAGACCTATTCCTCTTGATCCTTATATGAGTGATGATGAAAAGCCAAGCTTTGAATCGCTTCCTCCATCCCACCAACAAGCAGCCATTGACGTACTTTTTAAAAAGCTTGGAGTAAATCCCAACGAACTTGAATCTTCTCGTGTACGGGAAGATTATGAAATGGTTGTATCAGGTGGCACGTATGAAGGCAGAATAGTTATCAGTGTGTTTAGTACTCAAAAAGAAGGCGTCTTTCTACATCGACTGCGATATGAAGATAACAAAGACCGATGGGCAATTGGCCCAAATGTAAACATGTAATAAATCGTACATGCAAACCCTACCACTTTTTTCTTTCTTTGAAAAATATCCACAGGTACTCATCGCATTATCGAGCAAACAGGACGGATCTATGAAGTTAACTGGTAATACCCCCCAAGACAAAGCTGCAAGACAAAACCAAAAACAATTTTTTAAAAAGATTGGCATTACAAGCAGTTCAGTTGTCCGAACACAACTTACTCATGGCAATGGAATTGGGATCGTTGAATCAAAAGAATATAAACCTTTCAAAAACACGGATGGATTGACTACTTCTCAAAAGCATCTCTTTTTGACCATTACTGTTGCAGACTGTTTACCAATCTTTCTATACGATTTTCATAAAAATGTGATTGGCATTGTACATGCTGGGTGGAAAGGATTGAATAAAGAAATTATAAAAAACGCAATAAGCGTATTCAAAAACAGCTTTAACTCCAATCCTCAACAAATATGTGCAGGAATAGGTCCTGGCATTGGCACGTGTCATTTCGAAGTGCAAAAAGATGTCAAAAATCAGTTTATACCACACAAGGCAGCAATTGACGTTAGAGATAACAAGTATTTTGTCGATTTAAAAAAGATTGCTCAACTCCAGCTTGCTCAAGAAGGAGTCTTATTAAGCAATATTGAGGTAAATCCACTGTGTACCTTTTGCGAAAAACACCATTATTTTTCGTACCGACGAGATAAATCATTGCCTCTACAAACCATGATTGCTCTTATTGGGATTCGTAGTTAGTATTTCCCTGCCTAATCAGGATATAATAGAAATACTATGATTAACCGAATAAGAAATAGTTCTCCACTTCTTAAAACCTTTCAAATCCCACTTCTTGTTTTTATTGGCATTTGTCTCTACCTTATTCTGTATGTTCTCAAGGTACAAGAGGTTGGAACTATTTTTATTCTTGGTGTAATTCTTCTTGGCAGTTACAAATTAATTGTTACAACCATTACTTCCCTTTCGAAAAGACAATTCGCGCTTGATTACATCGCACTCTTAGCAATTACGATAGCCACTATTACTCAAGAATATATCGTCGCTGCTGTTCTGGCTTTGATGATTGCCAGTGGAAGAACGCTTGAAGAATATGGAATTTCTCAAGCAAAAAAATCTCTCACAAAGCTTGTTGACCGAATTCCTCAAGAAGTAACCTTATGGGAAAATAATCGACATGGGCGCAAAGAGCACATTAAAAATATTCATGTCTCGGATGAAATATTTATTAAAAAAGGGGAAGTTATTCCACTTGACGGAATTTTGGTTTCAGATGTGGGATTAACTGATGAATCTTCGCTAACTGGCGAACCATATTTTATCGAAAAAATACGAGGAGATCAGATGAGAAGTGGAACTATCAATATCGGTGAATCAATGGTTATCAAAGTAACCAAAACCGAAAAAGACTCAACGTATAAAAAAATTATCCATATGGTTCAAAAAGCACAAGGTGAAAAATCTCCTATTATCAGGCTTGCGGATCGGTATAGTACATACTTTACCGTCATTACATTTCTTATTGCAGCATTTGCCTATATTTCTTCAGGATATGATCTCGCCCGTGTGTTAGCAGTTCTTGCAATCGCAACACCATGCCCACTGATTCTTGCCACTCCCGTTGCTCTTTTAGGGGGAGTAAACGCAGCCGCGAAACAGCGGATTATTGTTAAAAAACTTGCGAGCTTAGAAATACTTTCTAAAGTTAATACCTTTGTATTTGATAAAACTGGAACCATCACTATTGGCAAACCAAAATTACAGAAACTAGAAATTCTTCAACCTGGGTATCCCGAAAGTGATATTTTAGCTATCGCAGAAGCAATAGAACGAAATTCTTTGCATCCTCTTGCAAAAGCAATTGTTGCATATGCGAAAAGTAAAAATGTTCCCTTACTTCATGCGCAAGATATTAAAGAACAGATCGGAACCGGGATCTCTGGTACCGTAAATAATAACGAATTCAGCCTATCCAAACTATCGGAAAATCTTGGAATGACTATTGTCCTAAAGCAGAAAAATACATCACTTGCGTTCTTTCAATTTGAAGATGAAATTAAAGAAGATTCAAAGCAGATTATTGAAGAACTTCAAAAAATGGGGCTTTTGGTCTATATTTTTACTGGCGATAAAAAGCAAGAAGTAGAAAGAATCGCGTCTCTTTTAAATAGCAACGTTTTCATAAAAGCAGAATGTACTCCACACGACAAACAAATAGGTATAAAAACTCTTCAAAAAAAAGGTAAGGTAATAGCTATGGTTGGAGATGGAATTAACGATGCTCCAGCATTAGCTCTTTCTGATGTTGGAGTAGTGTTTAGTAACGAAGAGCAAACAGCAGCTTCAGAGGCTGCCGAAATTGTATTTTTGGGAAGTGATTTTTCTCAAATACTTCGCTTATTCAAAATCGCCAAGCGCACTATTGGAATTGCATTACAAAGTATTTTATGGGGAATTGGGATTAGCATGGCTGGTATGGTTCTTGCGTCTTTTGGATTTATTCCTCCGATTGCTGGAGCAGGTATTCAGGAAGCAATCGATGTTGCTGTTATCCTCAATGCTCTTCGAGCAAGCAAATAGCTTGCGTTTCTAATGTTTCTTACCTTTTTCTAACACATGTATTTACATTCAGTTGTTAGAATTCAATTTATTATTGTACTTGCATGAATAGAAATACCATTGAAGCAAGATATGTAACGGTTCATGCTGCTGACCGAACAGAATGGCAACCCACAAGAATTGTTGAAATATGGCGAGTAAGGCATGGTGAACCACGTGAGTACGCAGAACGTACCGCTCCTCTTACAATCAATGGCATTCGTCAAATGATCGATTTCGAACAAAACCACTTACTCCCTGTAATAGAAAAGTATGTAATGGAAGGTAAAAAAGTTCGGGTTAAACTTCATAGCACTGATGTGCCTCGTACTGATGAATCAAAAGATGTTGTGAAAATTTGTCTGCAAGAGGATATTGTAGCGTTTCAGTGGACTGGCGTTTCTGTTTTTGACAGAGGGATAGACCCGACGTTTAAAACTACAGACACCCTTACTCCCATGATGAAAGCAGGTATAACCAAAAGATCAGCATTTTCACTTTGGACAATCATGTCAAAAAAACAACGAAAGGCAATAGGCGTAACTTCTGGTCGTGTACCAGAAGACGTAAGAACAGATTTAAGAAGACAAAACCAACATGTTGAAAAGTTTTTAGGGTTTTTCCCAAAAGACCCCCTTGGAAACGAAGATCGGCACAAATACAATTTTCCTATAACGATGTATATTGATTTCGGACACGAAACTGGAGTATACGCAGCCAGACTAGACGAGAGTGTTTCAAACTATTATAGGCCAGTGGGATTTGGAGATTACAATAGAATAACATTCGTTGCGTAATAACTATCCCCACGTATCCTACAATTTCTTACGATTTATCTCTTACGCCCCAGATTACAAATGGCTATAAACTGCGCGCAGTCTCTTTTACGGAATAATTCTTATTTCTTCTTTGAGCATATCTTACAGTCGTTCATATGGGTAGCTAACACAACAACTGCAGATGCACCAACTAATAAGTACACAAGATTTTCAAGCCCTGGAACAACTCCCGTGAGCATTTGTACCACATTAAATCCTAATGCGGTAAATCCCCAGTTAAGAGCCCCAACTATTACTAAGGTAAACGTTACCATGTGCAAGGTTTTTGCGTTCAAGAAATTCACCTCCTTTCTGATAAGCCCATCTTTAAGTGTAGAGAAGAATATAGAGAATAGTCAAGGGGCTAGATTACAGAAGTTTTTTTTAAAAAGACTCGTTTTTATGATTAGCTTCATTTGATCTCCTTTTCGTATCCCTTTTCTGTTGATTTCACCAGAAGGAAGTTCAAGCACCTTATAATATCGAGGGTTCCAAAAGTACAGTGAATTAGGACGAAGATTTTTTTTGAGTGAAACAACACTGTTGTTTGTGTTTAAAACAACCACATCGATTGAGAATCGAACACCAAATGTATGAATGCCAAACCGTGTTTCAAACAAAAATGGTATTGGCGTATCTCTTCCTATAAGACCGAATGTTTTTTCTATTGCGTTTCCTGCCTTATAAACTTTTACGTCGTGGATCATTTAAATTTAGGCTTCACAAAATTGTTTCCATTCATTGTTTTTTAATATATGGATATTCTTTTTTCTACTTCTTATGTAGTTTTTTAAAATTATATACGTATCTATGTCAAATGAATATCCTCCTTTAGTAATTTTTTCTTCTCCATTTTCGTTTATCAAAATACTTCCTAAGACACACCATTTGTCAATAATAAATATTTCTTTGTGCATATTATCCTCACTTATTTCTTGTATTCCAATAGGAGAAAGAAAAGGCCAAGATGTAATCTTGCTTTCCGCAAATGCCATGAGAAATCGACCATTGTATATATGAGGATTTTCTTTTTTATGACATGCTCCTTTACACCGATTCAGTCTATATCCAAAACAACCGTTACCTATCTGTTCTAATCCTAACAACTTTTCACATAACAAATACTGCTTACATATTTCCGACAGAAAGTTTTTTGCTTGTTTTTTCGATCGAAATACACCCATAACTTCGTCCAGCGTAAACGGAGAGATTTTGTTTAAGGATTCAAGTCTTACTGTATAATAGCCATCTTCTGATGGAATCTTCTTCAGATATACCAGCTCTCTTTTTATTCTCAATGTTCTATTATACAGAGGTTGTAGTTTTTTTATGAATTCGGATTCTTTTAATAATGCTCCAAGTTCACCACATGTTGAGACTGTTTCGATGTATCCGACTTGTTGAGATATTTTTAGCTCTTTGGTTGATGATAATGTACTAGCAAAGTGGTCTAAAACCCGATCTCGCACATTTTTACTTTTTCCCGCGTATAACGGAATCCCATCAGAGCTATAAAAAATATAAATCCCACATGACCGTGGTAATGATTCTATTCGTGAGGATGACACTCCAGATGGAATTGATGGATGCTTTAAAATATATCTGAATGCCTTTTGCAATTTAACTGTAGAATGCTGCTTTTGCACAATTTGAAAAAACTCCCATATCACCTTGGCGTCGTCAAGAGCTCGGTGTCTATGCTCACACGAAAGATTAAAGTGACGAATTAAACTATCAAGGCTATGATGCAACAGGTGTGGGTACAAGTATTTCGATAACTTAACAGTACATATATGTTGAGCATGAAAGTTTATCTCATATCGTT
>CAZVON010000008.1:9573-38302 GCA_964628435.1 uncultured Gammaproteobacteria bacterium | reverse complement strand
AGCGAAATTGCGCAAACGAGCCATATTCTATCTCGTATTCGTTGGACATGGCAACGATAAAAATAGGTAACCCAGACAAAACTGTATCGGGAATTCATACATACACTATTTCCTATAACGTTTCTAACGGCATTGGGGGCAACTACGAAGACCACGATGAGTTATATTGGAATGTAACCGGAAATCAGTGGAAAATCCCAATTTATTCAGCACATGCTAGCGTAACAACTGATTTTGGAGCGAGCATAACCCAAAGTGTCTGCTATACTGGTTTCGTTAATTCAACAGTATCTCAATGTACAGCCGTTAGAACTGGTCAGAAAAGTACGATCAATGCCACAGTTGTCTTGCAAGAGGAAGAAGGATTAACGATTGTTGTAGGATTTCCTGCAAATACTTTTCCTAAAAGTATTTTAAACAAGACCAGACCTGGTAGTGGAGTAGATATTGAGTTTGTGATAAGAATGCTTACAGTAGTGTCTATTGGACTTAATTTTGTTTTGGCGCCTTTGTTACTTTTCTGGTATTTCAAAACCAAACGTAAAAATAGATTCGGACCATTGGTAGTTAGCTTTGATATTCCAAAAGATGAAAATAGGCAGAGAATCTTACCAGCAGAAGCAGGGACGATAGATACGGCGCGGTTAGAACGAGACGATGTAATAGCTACATTGTTTGATTTAGCGATTCGAAAATACGTTAAAATTGAGCAAACAAAAAAAGGATCGTCCTTTTTGAGTATTGATTTGTCAAACAGTGATTATACCATTACGAAGCTTAAAGACGAAGAAACTCTTACGTTATTTGAGAGGAAGTTATTTGATCGATTATTTGAAAATGGAAATTCTATTAAGCTTTCGCAGTTACGCAATGATTTTTATAAAACATATCAAGAGCTTGAGAAAGAAGTATTCAAATCTCTTGTTGAACACAAATATTATACAAAAAACCCAAAAATGCAGCGAGGATTCTTTATTTTTTTGGGAGTAGTTTCTGCAATTTTTCTTCAACTCATTTTTGCTATTGTTCTGTTTTGGTTAGCAAAAAAATTAAATGGAAGAACAGCTTTTGGTGATTCCATTGATTGGAAAATTGATGGGCTAAAAATGTTTTTGTCACGTATGACTCCTAACTATAAATGGCAAGCTGAACAACTCGCGTTAGCTGAGCAAATGATTCCTTACGCGATAGCACTTGGCTATATAAGTCAATATATGGAACAACTCCATATGATATACCCTGGCTATCAACCAACGTGGTATGCAGGACAAAGCTTTTATACAAATTCTCAAAATATGTTTTCGTCATTTAGCAATACTATTACTACTTCCGCACCTTCTTCGTCCAGTGGGTTTTCCGGTGGGTCATCTGGTGGTGGGGGAGGCGGCGGAGGAGGGGGGAGTTGGTAATGCTTTAAGTACTTGCATTTTTATGGTAAAATATAAAAGAACATAATCTATGGAAAATACTTTTAAGACTATTCTACTGCTTGGGATATTAAGCGTTATATTAATCGCAGTCGGAGGCCTTATCGGAGGCCAGCAAGGAATATATATGGCTTTTCTTATTTCGCTTCTTATGAATGGCGCTGCATATTTTTACTCAGACAAGCTTGCGTTGTCCATGAGCGGAGCAAAACCTGTTTCTAAAAAACAAGTGCCGCAGTTGTACGAAATGGTTGAAGATCTTTCAAAAACAATGAATATCCCAATGCCAGCGTTATATATTACTCAAGCTTCACAAGCAAACGCGTTCGCAACAGGCAGGGATCCATCACACGCATCGGTTGCCGTAACCCAAGGAATTTTAGAAATCTTGTCTCCAAAAGAACTTAAGGCAGTGCTGGCTCATGAACTTTCCCATGTAAAAAATAGAGATATCTTAGTTGCGTCGATTGCAGCGGTTTTGGCAAGTGCTATTTCGTTTCTTGCTAACATGAGTTTGTTTAGCGCACATTCAGACGATGAGGAAGGAAATACCAGTGGGGCTTTGGGGTTGGTCGTTGCACTTCTTGTTCCCATTGCTGCATCGATTATTCAAATGGCTATTTCAAGGCAACGGGAATTTGGGGCAGATTATAGTGGCGCTAAAACCCTAGGAGATGGGGCATCATTGGCGCAGGCGCTTCTTAAAATTCATGATTCAACCAGAAGAGCTCCTTTAGTGCGTAGCAATCCAGCATTGTCATCGCTCTACATAGAAAACCCATTGGGAGGATTGGGTGGGTCGTTACTCAATCTTTTTTCAACACATCCTCCGGTTGAAGAACGGGTAAAGCGCCTCGAAAAAATTTAAAAACTTCTTATATCGCAACATGTGCTAGAGTAAATGTAACTATGTCCACATATGCAGTAGCTTTAATTATTGGTAGGTTTCAGCCTTTCCATAATGGCCATCGGTACTTGGTTTATAAAGCATTAGAAAAAGGAGAAAAACTAATTATTGGAATTGGAAGCAGCAACATACAAAACAATGAAAATCCTTTTTCCTATACTCAACGAAAAAAAATGATTGAGGTGTTTATTAAAAAAGAAAAGCTCAACGATAGAATCATTCAGGTTGTTGCTTTAGAAGATATACCAGACGATAACAAATGGTTACAAAACGTACAGCAAAAAATACAAAAAATTGATGTGGTCATTGGAAACAATGCATGGGTAAATAGTATTTTTCAACAAGCAGGAATTTCGGTGATAAGAATTCCGTATTATAAACGTCACCTTTTAGAAGGAGCGAAGATACGTCGATTGTTAAAAATTGGTGAAGAGTGGAAGACACGTGTTCCTTCATATATGGTTTCTTTTGTCAAAAGGTGATCCAGGTTTATGACTTTTACCTTCTTTTAACTTATTTTGGCACTTATCCCTTGACAACAAGGAATAGTTATGGTATTGTTAGGATATGGAGCCTAAATTAACCTTAGCTTCTTTCCTTCAAAAGTATTCTTCAGATAAACAATGTTTAGACAAGATTAAAGATATTAGATTTCCTGATGGCATTACCTGTGCAAAATGTAAGAAGATCGCTACTCATTACAAAATCAAAGGCAGAATGCAGTATGCCTGTAGTTACTGCGGTACTCATGTAGCTCCACTTGCTGGAACAGTATTTCAAAAGACAACAACATCTCTTAGGTTATGGTTCTATGCCATGTTCTTAATGATTAAAACTCGTTCTGGAGTATCAGCAAAGCAATTGCAAAGAGAGCTAGGAGTAACCTACAAAACAGCCTGGAGAATGTTTAAGCAAATTAGAGTACTTATGGCAGATACAGAGATTACCCCATTAGGAGGGAACGGTGAAACTATTGAAATTGATGAGACCTATGTAGGTGGGAAGGGAATTAACAGAATGAGATCATGGAGACAAGGAGTAGAAGAAAAACAAAAAGAGGCAGTAATGGGTTTTCTTCAACGGGATGGGAAAATATATCTAAAACACGTTCAAGGTACCGGCAAATGGGCTGTTATTGAACAGGTGAAAAACTATGTAGATCCAAAGGCAAGAGTAGTAACTGATGAATGGGTGTCATACATTCAACTTAAGAAACATGGATATTTTCACCAGTCAATAAATCACAAAGAAGCATATGTTTTAGGAGATATACATACCCAAGGTATTGAAAATGTCTGGTCACATCTTAAAAGAGGCATTTACGGAGTCTACAGACATGTTTCAAAGAAGTATCTACAGGCTTATGCAGATGAGTATGCTTTCAGGTTTAGCCACAGAAAATCTAGCGAGAAGATGTTTGACGCTTTGCTTTCCCAGATTTCTTCGGTGAGAATGGTTTCTGCCTAACTGCTTTTCCTAATAACTTCTCAAATACAGATTCATCAATTGTTAATTCTTTCTTCCTTTGTCCTAGTTTCTCCCTTTTCATAGTTAGATTGTATCATGTTGCCTAGTCCATATTTTTGTTTTCTATACTTATATTTATATAAGTAATATAGGCACAAAGAATTTCAGAAATTAGCTTCAAAATGAACAAAAAGTAGTGTAAATAAGCTTACACTGGTTAGTTTTGGGTAGAGGTACTTAGAATTGAGTTTATTTAATTTCGTCTTTAATTTTCCTAATTATCTCTTCCCCTTTATTAAAGGATTCGAGAGGAAAAGCTAAAGTTTTTTCGCCATGTGTAGTTATTACTTTTATTGCAGAAGATGAACCTGTAGGAATAGGTATAATAGCTCCTCCAGATGTTCCGCCAGCAAAAATACCAACTGGTAAATTTTGTCTCTCAGTAAGCTGGATATCTTTGATATCCGAAAACTTACTGCTAAACTCGTCTTTTGGGTTATTGATCAAAGTTTTGGCATTTTTAGTAGTTAATATCTTTGACCCTTTATCTAAAATAATTTGATAATTTAAGCTACCTAAGGCAGATTTAACACCAAAAAAGGCAATAAATAATGAAACTATTATGAGTAATGATAGAAATAAGGCAGCTGCCAGAGGCGGCTCTCCTGTAAGAACCATATAAGCTAAAAATCCTGAAAAACCAATTGAAAATATCCCTAACACGAACAATACTACTCGATTAAAAGCTGGCAAGGAAGTAGCTACTTGTAGGATTGTTTTATTAGATTCTGAAGTAACAGAGTATTTAAAAGTAGGATGCACAATTTAAGTATTTCATAAAGATAGTGCTGTGTCAACTGGGTTTCAAACCTATAACCTAAGGGTTTCCTCTTGGATAATTGGGGGTTACATCCTCTTATATTTATTATAAGTATAGAGAGTCTGCGTTTTTAGAGAAATCAGATTCAAAATAGCCTCAAAAATGTATAAACGCGTTGCTATATTTAGTACCTACGTGTAGGTACTATTTTCCTTGTTTTGAGGGTATATGTGCCCTTATTTTCTCTTTTTTTTAACTAAATTCCATGATAAAATAGCCATCTCTCTATGAAGTGGTTGTTAATAATTTGTCTTAGTTTTCCTTTAATATTCACAATGATAGTTTGGGAAAGAAACAATAGTCATCCTTATGAAACGTATGGACAAACGCATAAAGGAGAGAAAAAAATAACTCTCTTGTCTACACCTTCAGTTGTTGAATTATCTCCACCTCCGTATGAAGCACAGACTTTTAACAATTGTGGACCTGCTTCTTTGTCAATGGTTCTTAACTACTATAAAAAAAATACCAATCAAATAGAACTTGGAAATATGATGCGGCCATTTAACAACTCATGGGGCGGCATTGATGATAAATCGGTTTTCCCTGAAGAGATTGTACAGTACGCACAAAAATACGACTTACTAGCAGTTCATAGGCCCAATGGTTCAATCGAAAAAATGAAACAACTGGTTTCTCAGAACATTCCCGTTATTGTACGGACATGGTTAAACACGCGAGAAGATATTGGGCACTATCGAATAGTGCGAGGATACAACGATGAGCGAAAAACTATTCTTCAGGACGATTCATATCAAGGACCAGATATTACCTATGAATACAACACGTTTGAGGAGCTTTGGCAACCGTTTAACTATAGTTATATCGTTATTTATCCCAAAGAAAAAAAAGAAGTTGTGGAAGCAATTTTAGGGCAAGACTTAAACGAAAAAAACGCATGGGAGAATGTACTGAAACGCTCTGCAACTGAACAAAATGCTCAGTATAACAAGACATATATTCAGTACAATCAAGCTGTTGCATATTATTATATTGGTGATTATTCAAAATCAATTCAAATTTTTGAAAAAATAGAATCGCAGTTGCCATGGCGAATGCTTTGGTACCAACCAGAACCAATTTATGCGTATCAGAGATTAAAAAATCAAGAAAGAGTGATGTATCTGACTAATAGCATTCTTTTTAATGGAAATCTTGCTTTTTCTGAATTATATCAAGCACGAGGAGAAGTGTATCTTGCGTTGGGAAATAAGGATTTTGCCCGTCAAGAGTTTGAAAACGCGCTCAATTATAATACAAACTATGAAAGCGCGCAAAGAGCACTTCAATATTTATAACACATGAAAAAAATGTTCAAACATAAGACATTTTTGCTCAGTATGCTGGTGATGATAGGCATTATTGTTTTGCACGTTGTACATAACAAAAAACAGACACAATCTGTATTGCCAGATCAAGCAGCAAAAGCCTATTGGTTTTTACTTCATCGCCAGTCAAATAGAGAAGAGCTTTATCAGGGTATCCGTGGAGATAAAAGGAATTCGATGCTCATCCAGACATTTCACGTAAAAACTGGAATTCCCGGTAAAAGACCCACGCCTTTACCACAGCTATTGGGGAGAGAATATTGGATTATCACGGAAAAACACCCAGAGGAAAGCTTAGAAACTGCGCCTTATTTTTTGACTCTTGATATTCCTGTGTCTTCCGATGTGCCATTTGGGCCTTCTCCATACAGAGAATGTAATGGTCAGTGTGATTGGATGTTACCAGGAGCATTTGGATTACATGGAGTGGGAGGGAATCAAACAAAACTGGCAGAAGCAGATCCTGGGAGTTCGGGATGTGTTAGGCACAAAGATGAGGACATTACGTACTTATACAATCTATTGGATCCATCAAAAGAAGAAATCCGATATTACATCGAAGATAACTAAACGCGTGTTTCCACCTAAAAACCTAGGAACGCGTCCTAGGTTTTTAAGAAATATACCTCAACGATAGTTTTGTTGTTTTGAACGTACGCGTTTTTTTGTTTCGCCAATTCTTTGTCGGTCTTCTTGAGTTTTTCCGCCTTTTATTCCAGCCATCGAAGAGTAATCAGAATATGGTCTTTGCGCATATTCATCATCATCGATTAACTCGTCAGTTTGATGCGTTCGATGTTCAAATCGCTCATATGGAACAGCAATAGAGCGGATATTGGTTGCCCCTTGTTCTTTTAAAATGTCAGATACTTCTCCTATTTCTTGTCCGACAGCAGGAACTGCAAGAAGCACTGCTCCTTCACGAATACGATTTGCGTATTCTTGTGCTTCTTCTTCTGGAACGCCCAGGTTGGTTAAAGCACCAACGATCCCTCCTGCCAGCGCTCCAGTTGCGGCTCCAGAAACAGTTGTAGCCGCAGCGCCGGCGAGCCCTAGCATAGCGGCAAGCGGACCACCAATCAATAAGCCTCCAATGCCAGGAATTGCGATAGCGCCTACTCCAATAAGAAGACCCGCAATTCCTCCCAAAGCTGCACCGGTAGTCGCGCCACTCACTGCGCCTGTTGCCACATTGGATCCTGTTGGACGCTCCATGTCTTTCGTGTCATGGTAATCTTTCATTACAATCGAAATGTCTCTTACATCGTACCCTGCGTTTTCAAGGTCGAGTATTGCATCCTCTGCGTTTTGACGATCATCAAAGACTCCAAGAATTGTTTTTGTCATTGTTTTCACCTCCTTTGACACGTGTTTATGCTACGTATCCTAAAGCTCTTGAATAAGAGGAGCCACAGAAATAGGTAATAAATGAGAAAGAATGGAAAAATAGTAAAAAAGTGAGGTAGTTATAATAATGACTATTTTAAAGCAGGAAATTCTTTCAACTGGTTTTGAATTTGGGATTCAGTCTCAGAACCAAAAGAAATAAGCAGTGTATCCCCATGGTTAATTTCTTTTTCTAGAGCAGTGTCGTCTCGTGTTCCATTCAAATAAAATTTGAGCGATTCGTTAGCGTTGGTACAAAATGTTTCTTTTGTTCCTGTTGTCAGACAATCTTGAGTTAATTTCATGGGTAGTGTTTGGAAAAAATCATTCCACGTGATTCCTTTTTGCCGAATATGCACACGTGATGGATCTGACGCCTCAATATACGCGAGTTTAGACTTATTATGGTACATAGTCGCAAAAAACAAACGACGAACCCCATTAGTAAAAATAGCAAACCGGGCTGTTTGTTCATTAAAGACTGATGGGCTTGGGAAGAGAGTAGGTGAAGGAAGTATTATATTAGCGGGTGAAGACTGTGAAGAAAAGAAGCGAGAAACAATAATGCCAGATAGACCAATAATGCACAAAATAACTCCAAAAATAACAGAAAGCTTATTGAACGTTTTTATCATGGTGTCGGTGAGAGTAAATCCGATACGTTAATTCGAAGTATCTTGTCGTCATCCGAATCAGGATTTCCTCTGCCATCGCGATTACTGATGGTTACATACAAAAAATTGTCTGGTCCAAGCACAACCTCTCTGATTCGACCAAATTCATTTTTGAAATACTCACGCATAGACGGAGTGCCGTTTATGTTGACTTCGTAGAGAGTTTGGCCCCTTAGTCCAGCAAATAACAAAGATCCATTATAGTACGCTAGTCCTGCCGGTGCCCATGTTGTTTCTCCGCTTTCAATATATGGGGTTTGAAGCCCTTGTTGAGTTTGTTGTCCACGCACCGTGGGCCAGCCATAGTTTTTACCAGCTTCTATCTTATTTACTTCATCATGAGCAGTTGATCCATGTTCGGTTGACCACAGTTGGTTGATCATATCCCAGGCAAGGCCCTGAGGGTTTCGATGCCCATATGAATATACCATATTGCCAAAAGGGTTAGTGGAAGGAACATGCCCATCATCAGTAACTCTTAGAATTTTACCCGCCAGAGATGATGTGTCTTGTGCAAGAGAAGGATCTTGCGCATCGCCTGTGGTAACATACAAGAAGTTATCAGGACCAAATTTTATGCGTCCACCATTATGAAACGTTGCTCCAGGGATATTATCGATAATCACTTTTTTATCGGTTAAGGTTGTACCCTCTAATGTATACCGCACCACTCTATTGAGGATTTTGTTTCCTTCTTTTCCATAGGTATGGTACAAATAAATATAATGGTTTGATAAGTAATTGGGATGCACAGCGATTCCGTGGAGTCCTCCTTCGCCAATTTGTACAACGTCCGAAATTTGAATTGGAGTTGGATCTAAAGTCCCTTTGGGATCGATTATTCTGAGCCGTCCTTCTCGTTCTGTTACCAAAAGAGTATTATTTGGCAAAAACGCAATCGCCCAGGGAACTTCTAAATTTTTTGCCACAATAGATATTAAAGGAATCGGCGTGAGGGTTTCAGTTGGTCCTTGTTGAGATGGCGCTTGGGTAATGGAGGGTAAAAAGGGCATTGAGGATTTTTGAAGAGTTTGAGTATAAAAAAGTGCTGCGATAACAAAGATACTCACCAACAATCCGAGCCAGTACAAGTTCTTCATAGATATTAATTGTAACAAAAAATGTGATTTTCATCACTTTTTAATGATACGTACTTTGCTATAGTATAAAAAATACGTATGCATCTATCTTATCAAGGATTCTTCCTTATATACTTTTTACTTGGTTTCATATGGGCACGAAGTAGTGTAGAAAAAATTACAGAAGGAACGTTTGTACAAAATTTTCCATCAATTATTAGCAAGTTCGTGAGCAAAAATCCTTATGAGTGGTATACTCGATTTTTACAGCACGTAGTTTCCCCAAATGCTTGGGTATTTAGTTTTTTGATTATGTGGGGGGAGTTTATAACAGCGATGTTGATATTGACAAATTCAGCATATCTTTTCTGGTTTAGAGAAAAAAGTTCTCGACTCGCGGTTTTCCTGTTGGCGCTTGGGCTAAGTGGGGGATTTTTACTCAATCTTAATTTTTGGCTGGCCTCAGGGTGGATGAGTCCATCATCTGATACCCTTAACCTGTTTATGATGGGAGTTGAACTTGTCGGAGTGGGTATCCTTTTTAATTATCTGTACACAAAAAATTAATAAATTTCAAACGACTCGAGGAGCTTTTTGTTTCCTTCAATTTGATACGTTAACAGGTCTTTATAAATACCCGAACGGGTAGAAAGGTCTTGGGGATTGCCGCTATCAATAATTTCTCCATTGTCAATGACTAATATTTTATCGACGTTTTGGATCGTTGAGAACCTGTGGGCTATAATAATAACAAGTTTGTCTTTCATTAAATTTTCTAGCGCGTCTTGAACTTCTTTTTCGCTTTTTGCATCCAAAGACGATGTGGCTTCGTCGAGAATTAAAATTGGCGCATTCTTTAAAATCGCGCGGGCAATTTGGATTCGTTGTTTCTGGCCTCCAGAGAGTCTTACTCCTCGTTCTCCAATCTCGCTGTCAAGTCCCTGAGGCAATCTTTGAACAAATTCGTAAGCATGTGCTTTTTTGAGCGCTTCAAGAATCTCTTTTTCCGATGCGCCGTCTTTACCATATGCCACGTTTTCTCTAATTGTGGAGGAAAAGAGCTCGCTTTCCTGAAATACCAAAGAAATGTTATTACGGATGAATTGGGGCTGTAAATCTTTATAGTTGGTGTTTTTTAGAAAAATGTCACCAGACGTTGGTGTATAGTATTTAAGAATCAGATTCACAATCGTTGACTTCCCAGCACCGCTATGTCCAACAAGGGCTACTGCCTCGTTTGATCCAATGGTAAACGAAACGTCTTTTAATACTCTGTCTGATTTTTCGTACTGAAAACTAACCTGTTTAAATTCAATCGATGGATGTGTGATTCGTTTGAGGGCAACCTTTTTGGTGTAATCCTCTTTTGAGGGAAGGCTTAATACCTCAAAGTATTCTTTTGAGCCGCTTTCTGCCATTTGGATCTGAGTTAAAATAAACGACATAGCAAAAAGGGGAAGCCTGGCCTGATTGACAAGCTGAAGTATAAGTACCATTTCCCCAATGGTAAGTGTTGCTTGGAACGTGTTATAGAAAACCAAAATATGAATTCCAAAAAGAATAAGAATAAGTGATAATCCTCTAAAAAAGTCATAGATATGAAACATTTTGCTTTGCTTGGCATAAATTTTGTTGATTTCACTAAGATTCTTTGAGACTGTATCGAATTCGTTTTTTTCTCGGATAAAACTTTTGACTAACCGGATATTAGCAATAACTTCCTGAATTCTTCCCCGCGTTACGTCCTCGATCTGATTTTTTTTAACTTCTTCTTGTCCCCATTTTACCGTTGAATAATAGCTAATGGTTAAATAAATCGGGAAGAGAATAAAAGTAAGAAGACCGATGGAAAGGTTATAATACGAAAGCACAATAATGGTAAAAATACTTTGCAAAAAGGTAGGCAGAATAAAATTGCTGGCAGTATTCATAAAGCCATGAATAGAAGTAATGCCGCGACTTAATTGACTCATGATTTTTCCTGAAACCTCTGAATCAAAATAGCTTTGTGGCAACCGCAGCGTTTTATCGTAAAACTTTTCAGTTAAGAACTTGCGGAGTCGTCCAGCAAAATGGTCGCCGATGCGCTCGGTAATCGCGGTAATAACAAGAGCAATAAGACTCACTGCAAAAGCTGCGACAATAAGCACGATAAGTGTCTCGACATCGCCACCTTTTCCTTGCAGTTTTAAAACAATCTGGTCAACAATAAACTTGGACAAGATTGGCGCAGCTAAATTAAGGCTTGAGGTAAGTAAAATCAGTACAGCCAAGATCCACACTAAATGATGGAGTGGTTTTGAAATTTGGATAATTTTAATAATATTTTTCATAGTGTTATTATATCCTAATTGGGTTAAGATAATTTATTAAGCGAGGGAATAGGTAAATATTGAGTGACTTTTACGCTTCGTGATTCGTCCTTGACGCACGAGTTCTTCCAGTAAGGTATAAGTTGTATGACAATTTGTTTCTGTAAGAAGTGCAATGTCTTCTGCTCTCATTTCTGGTTCACCGAACTCGTTTGTAAATACATCTTGAAGTCTTTGGACATATTCGATAATATCATCCATCAACTCTGACCGCCTTGTTTCTTTGAACTGATTTGAATGGGGATAATATAATTCTGCGGTATGTCGAGCAATTGGCACGAGATTTCTTCTAACAGACGGAAGCACGTCTTCTTTCCATTGTTGCAATGTTTCTCCATTATTAACTGCGTCTACAAGAGGAATCAGCAGATTATAAACTAATTTCTTGCCTCTATCTGTAAGTGTTGCGGATTGGACCATTGCTTTGGTTTTGATGGTAGATATTCGAGATAGAATGCCTGCTTTTGCCAATCCGCTCATCATTCTGCTCACCTCTCTTTTTCGTGGTTCGCTTTTCGGAGAGGGTATATCGCTTGTAAGGAGTTGATCAACAAATACTGGCAATAACGGTTTATTTTGCTCGTGGAGTTTTTTACATGCTTCCACAACCAAATCAGTCAACCGCCTACTGTCTCTTATTGATGGGGTGGGTTTTGTGTCCCATCCTTTCACAAACTCATATTGTACGGATTGTCCAATGTAGTGAAGTATAAATGGATCATAGGTAAGTATTCCTGTTTTTTGCAGTGAAAATAGTGTTTCTAAAATAACGGAATTCTTCATGTGTAGAGCTTGCTCAAAATCATCTCTTTTCGTGTCGTGCGCAAGGTATAGAAGCATTTTAATTCTGTTTATTGGCGCACGTTGTTGTGCTGATGTTTGCGTTTGCCCAAGCTCTGGGTACAGGCTATATGTCTCATCGTTTTCAAACTGCAGAATTCGAGCTGCCACAGGTTGCATCTCAATTCCTTTTGGAGTTGCTTTGTATCCGCTCCCAACTTTTTCCGCCATGCCAAATTGCGCAAGGGTTGCGCAGTAGGCAACACCCTGTTGAGCTTTGAACTCCCCAACAGACGTACCGTTAAATGTAGTAGTAAACCATTCTTGAATGTCTCTTTTGGAAGTAACATGGCCGGTAAGCGCGAGCGCAACTGCGGTTTTTGGCGAAATATTAAAACAGACAGCTGCGTCCTCTAATGCCTGATGAGTTGTTTCCGAAGCATTCAGAAGATCCAAAGCCTCGCGTGGAGTTCTTCTGGCAACAAAAATATCTCCTCCACGAATAGCTATAAGACTTTCTAATGCTCTTGCGTACTCAGCATCTTTTGGGTCCGGGCTTCTTCTCAGAGCATCTGCAGCTCTGCCAATATACCCAAATCGCTCTGTCATAGCTTGATATTATAGCTAAATTGTTGAGTGTAGTCAAAACTATAAGATCTGAAACTTAAGAATTGACTTTTGGGAATAAATTGCATTATGCTAGTTATAAGGAATCCATGACTGCCAAAAAATCAACTCGCCGAAAAGATCTTCCTAAAAAAGAGCCTGCTTCTAAAAAGCAGACAGAGAAACCCACAGCAAAAGAGGAGAAAGTCAAAGAAGCCATTCAAGAAGCAGTGGCTGATCAGCGGCAGGAAATAGCATCCGCGCTGTTTACAGCGGACACATCTAAAAATATGGAGATTTCAGTCTCAGAAGATGTAAAAATAAAAGTAGATCAGAATAGTAAGCAAAATAACAAGGCAACAGAAGCAGTGGAGGAGTCAAAAAATTCTGAAAGTTCAGACAAGAAACAAGGAGATCCTACCAGTACTTCAGAGCAGCAAGAAAGTGAAAAGTCTCAAAAAGAGGACAAGTCTGAAGAAAAATCAGATACAAAAAAAGATGATTTTTTTGACGGCTTTAAAGACGATGACGAAGATAAAAAATCCATCACTCGGGTTATACTTTGGTCAATATTAATTATTCTTTTTGTCGCGTTGTTAGTGCTTACTGGACTTATTGTTTATCAAGAAGGAGTAAAAAAGGGCCAGGAATTTGCGAAAGAGCAATCGCAATCGACTACACCCGCACAAGTTGATCCAACCCCGACTGTTTCAGAAGTCAGCAAATCCGATTATACAATTAAAGTACTAAATGGGAGTGGAGTTGGTGGACAAGCTGCGCAAGTAAAAACGTTGTTAGAAGAAAAAGGCTATAGCGTTTCGTCTATTGGCAATGCTGACGAAAATGTAGAAAAAACAATAATTAAGAAAAAAAATTCCGTAGACAGTAAAATCGTGAATATGTTACGAGAAGACTTGGGCGAAACATATTCACTTGATGAAACTCAAGATCTTGACGATTCAGAAGATGAGGATATAGCGGTAATTATTGGAAGTGAAAAGACAGAAAGTGAGTAAATTAAGAATGTTGTTTTATTAACTTTCCAACAAAATCAAGTGTTTCGTTAATTGTTTTTAACTGAACAAGTTGCGAGCGTATTTCTGTCGCGTTAGGGAGGGAAGACACGTAGATTTTGTAAAACTTCTTAAGAACCTCAAAATTTTTAGAAGTTCCCCAAGTTTTGTCAAAAAGTTTAATGTGTTCAATTAACATATGCAGTTTTTTAAGTGATTCGATTTGACTATGCTTAATTGATGGATTATAGAACCACAGATTATGGAAAATGCCTCTTCCCACCATAACTCCGTCAACTCCATACTGATTATACTTTTGCATAACATCTTCGTAGCTTATCACATCGCCGTTTCCAATAATAAGAGTCTTAACTTTTTGTTGATTTCTCAAAGATACTGCTTTTTTAATCTCATCCCACAAAGCTTGTCCTTGGGACATCTGTGTTGCAGTACGAGCATGAATAGTTAACGCATCCAAATCTTGTTCGAGTAAAAATCCTATCCACTCTTCTGTCTGGACGTGTTGGTATCCAATTCTGGTTTTAACACTAACAGGTAACCCACCAGCACCTTCTCGAGTTGCCTGAATTAACTGTCTTGCCAAAGCAGGATTATTAATAAGTCCAGCACAACATCCTTTTTTGACAATGGATCGATCAGGACATCCCATGTTAATATCAATGCCATCAAATCTCCTTTCTTTTAAGAGTTTTGCTGCTTGAAAGTATTTTTGAGGATTATTTCCCCAGATTTGCCCAACGATTGGTCGCTCAATTTCTGTATAAAGCAGGCGTTGCAAAACTTTTTCTTTGCCTTTGGAAAACATGCCGTCTGTATTGGTAAATTCAGTAAAAAAAACATCTGGTTTTGCGGCTTTTGCAATGATTTTCCGAAATACGGTGTCTGTTACATTTTCCATCGGCGCTTGGATAAGAATTGGTTTTTTTAATGTAGTCCAGAATGATTGCATAGAGTAATATTATAAATCAACTGAGCAAATGTTATATTGACACGTTATAAAAATTGCTTTACATTCAAGCTTATGAGCAGATTTTCTTCTCTTACGAACAATAGTAAAGAATTACTTTTATTATTTACCTATGCGCCGGCAGGGTTTGGACATCTACGAGTAACAGATGCTTTGTACCACGGATTGCCTGATGGAGCTTACGCTCTTATTCTAGGAGCTCAGGATAAGTCGATTGTCGCGATTCATAGATTAATGAGTACAAATTTTTTGGTGCGAAAAATCTCAGAACAACTTGAAGGAGGAATATTAGAGGAAATACTTACTGCATTCTATCGTTTTTTTTTACAAAGGAGGGCAGGACTCCTGTATTCTCAAATCGTAACGATTCTTGATCAACAGTTAACGCGTCCTTCAAAAGTACTTATTGTCTCAACACATTTCGGTATCGCACATCAAATAGCGGCGCTCAAAGAAAAGTTAGAAAATGAAAAAAAAGTCAAAATCGTTTTGGTAGTGCAAGTGACTGATGACAGTCCGCGTCCTATCTGGTATATAGAAGGGGCTGATACTATTTTTGTTCCAAGTGAACGAACCAAAAAACAATTAGAACAGTATGGAAGAAAATATCATCTTAAACCTTTGGTCATTCGCGTAATACCATATCCTCTTAGCCCACGTTTACAGGAGAAAATAACCGATTATCAGTTTCACGAGCGCATTCATCAATTGACTTTTAACAGTCTATCGCAGATTCATATAGCAATTCCAATATCAGGAGCTGCGGTTGGAACTCAATTTTCCACAGACCTTATCGATGAGCTTTACAAAAAATCCCATCGTTTTATTTTTCATGTAATTACCAAAAATGTACTGTACACCAGCGGATTTATTCAGCAGATGCTTAACAGGCCATACGTTGATTTGTTAGTTTCTTCGCAAGATAAAGAGGTTGTGGACAAGTACGAAGAAGTATATAAACAACACATTATAGCGCTTGAGATTACCAAACCAAGCGAGCAGGCATTCAAAGCGATTTTAGATAGCAAAAGAAGGGGAGGTTCGGTATTACTTTTTACCCAGCCTATAGGGCAGCAAGAATATGACAATGTAGATTTCCTCAAAAGACATAATTTAATTCCTTCCAATCACGAGCACTCAGAACTATGGGATTTTGCGCAAAAAAACCAATTATTAGATACCCAAAAACACAAAAATACGCACAGTCAAACAACTGCGTGGGGTGGATTGATGTTGCCTCACAATCCTTTCCAGGCAGCGAATTTTATATGGTGGGGTATACAACATGGGTTGTTTTCTACAATGACAATACATAGGGTACAACCTGATTCAAACGATCCACATAAGTACGAGTTACAGATTGATGGAGTTAAACAATTTTGGAACCAAGTTGCAGTACTTATTAATACATAATTTTTCATTGTTAGTATGAAGAAAAAGAAGATAAAAAAAATAAAATCAACTTCATATAAAAAAAACTTTTTATGGGCACTTTTGGGTTTTGTCTCAGTTATGTGTGGGCTTATTGCGGTTACGTATATAAAAAATTGAAATGAGTATTTATTTTATCCAGACAGTTGCCATTGAGTTTCTCTAAATCGATATATTTTTAATTGTGTTTGTCCAGTTGCTGGTTTCTTGGTGAATTCTACTTTGGTTAGCACGCCTTGGTAGGTAAAGATAATGGTTTCCTGTGTGCCAACAGATCCATCAGATAGTATGACGTTCTTTTGACTTCGAGTAGATACCGGGACCCCCTCATGTTGGATCGCTCGTACTATTTGAGCAAATCGAGTCTGTGCAGTAGCTTGAGGAATAGAAGGGGGAAGAGGAGGTTTCACAGCTTGGGGTTTTGCAGGCTCTGCTTTTAAGGAATTCGGTTGTTTTTGTTTAGAGGCATCAGGTGCCGCTGTCGCAGGTTTATTTAATATGTCTGATTGTTGTGGTGGTGGCGGTTCGTACCTTCTAACCCACGCAACCATCATACTCTGCGTGTTGCCATCTACCTTAACTTCCACAATGTCTCCAACCCTTTTACCAAGAAGAGCTCGCCCTATAGGAGACTCTATCGAAAGGTGTCCTCTTTGTATATCAGTAACACTAAGCATTAAATGCTGCTGCTGATTTCCTTTATCATCTAAAATAGCAACTATCGTTCCCGGGTTTACTGCGCTTGTATCAATATGCATATCATCAATAATTGCGCGTCTATCAAGTCGATCTTGTAGGCCAGCAATTTCTCTACGAAGCAAGCTCCATTCATGATCAAGGACATCTTTTGGGCTATTTTCTCGGTAATCAGGGTGTGCGGCGTCACGGAACTGATTAGGCAACTCAACTTCGAAACGGTGTTGTGCTTGTTGAAGACGAGCGTTTATGTCAACGTACATTTCTCGCGTCATATAAAAAGGTCTTGGTTGTCGTCGGAGTTGTTCATTCATAATAAGTTGGTGAATAGTATAGCATATGCGTAAGTCTACACTTTTTCTTTCCCTCTTCTGTGAGTCTCTAGCAGATGTTCTACCCCAAAATCTTGTATAGAACGCGAGGCAAACTCGCATGCTCTTTTTAAGCTTTGTTCTATACTATCGCCATTTGTGATGCCGGCTAAAAATGCGCCAGCTAACACATCGCCGGACCCAGTTTTATCAACTACTCTTTCCACAAAAGGAGCATTTACATGGATTTGGTTTTGTTCTCGATTAATATAGATTGCACCCTCTTTTCCCATCTTTAATACTACCGCTCGTTGAGCTAAAACCGAAGAGGGAAGCAGATGGTACTCTCGTCTGTCTACCCACACTAAATCTACATCTCTTAAGTTAGATGCAACTAAGCCTGGTTGTTCCAGTATATATTGTTCTATGGTGTCGACACTGATAGGCAAGTCTGGTTTTGATTCTCTCAAATGGTAAATGAATCGTCTTTGATGTTCGGGTAACATGGTCGCAATATGAACGCATGTTGCAGACTTTAAAAACTGAGGTGGAATATCTTCAGGATCAATATCGTTTCCCACATTATATTCTGCAAAAAAGTCTCGTTTAAGCTCGTCTTGATAGCGATATACTAACTTAAACCGTGTTGTTTTCCCATCTGTAATAGATTTCACGCCGTTAAGAGGAATCTGTAATTTTCTCAAGGTATCCAGATCATAATCTTGTCCAACACGAGTAACAAGACCAATGTTTTTCGTTATCAACGATGCGCCTACTGCTCCCATATACGCTGCTCCGCTCGGGGTAATTCTAGATTCACCAAACCGATTAATATTTTCATCGTATGAAGTATGTCCGATAATAAGTAACATATGGGTGTCAAAGTTGTTCGGGCTGGCCAGCTTTACTTTTGTCTCTGTACACAGAGATGTTTTTTAAACCCATAGAGTGTGCTAGACTAAATATTTTTTCAACGTCGTCAACACTAGCACCATTTGGTAAATTGACGGTTTTTGAAGCTGCTTCATCTACCACTCCCTGCGTCCCAGCCAAGGCTGCGACCATTGCTAAGTGATCATATGGCGCAATCTCTTTTGCAGTCTTAAGGACACTACGTACCCCTTGTGGAACTTCGTCATGTTGAAAAGTGCCGGTTACTTGAACAATGTCTATCCACCTTTGTGCATTGAGAGGGTCAACTTGGCACACGAAATCTCTCACTGGTTTTTTTACCTCTTTTCCATCAAAAACACTAAATATTGGTTCTATCGAGGGAGTAACTCCTAAAATAACTGAAGCTCTGCCAGTTGGAGGAAGCGCAGTGGTTAGGATATTGCGAAGATGTCCAGTCGTTTTTATGTCTTCTGATAATGATTCCCATTGTTGAGCAGTTACTGTATTAGTAGGATTCCTGCCATATTTTCTCTCCAGAAAGTCTTTATAATACCTATTATTTATTCGATCCCACATTGCTTTGCACGAACCTCGTGCATCTGCAAGTTTTACAGATGCCTCTTTTGATGCAAAATTCACAAAAGAAAGAATATCCCGCGCGAGTACTCTTGCAGCAGGCGAATCATAAGGGATACCAAATGCAATCAGTACATCTGCTAACCCACAGACACCTATTCCTATTTTACGTTTTAATGCGGCCATCTGCGCACTTGGGGATGCTGGGAAGCGATCTATGCTATACTCAATTGCGTTATCTAAAGCTCTCGTAGTGAGTTGAGTGACTTGTGCAAGTTTTGTCCAGTCGACTGATCCACTTGCAGTAAATCGCGCAAGATTTAAATAGGCAAATTGGCATGTTTCACCTTCTGCCAGTCCCATCTCCCCACATGGTGGTGTGCTTACATAGCGAGCACTGCTTGCTAGGGGATTGTCATGATTCATTCGATCAAGAAACAAAATGCCTGGATCACCAGTTGTCCATGCATGGTGAGACATTTTATGGAAGAGTTCTGATGCGTCGATTTTTTTTCCATCTGCTAAAACAAATTCTCGGCCATTTTCTACCGCGCACATAAATTCTTCAGATAAATCAACAGAAATATTAAAATGAGGCAGTATTCCGTCTTTTTGTTTGGCATCGATAAATTCTTCTATTTTAGGATGAGAAACATGGACACTTCCCATATTACCGATATAGCGGTCATACCTTCCAGTGGCTGTTTCTTGAGCGGACAAGTCATTGATCCATCTCAAAAGCCCTACAGGATCTTTATAGGGAGTGAAGTCAAATCCAGATCCCATATTTTGTAAATAATAAGCGCGAATCCGCTTCGCAGATGCGTCTTTATCGTTTAAATCCACTGGGATTATGACACAAGAAGACAACGCAGCTTCCATGTTTCTACCTGCGTTGGTAAGCGTCGGAGTTCCAGGTAATACATAGCCTGCTGCCATGTATTGCGCAAATTCCTCTTTGAGTCCTTCTATTACAGCAGGTGGCGTACCAAAGTTAGTTTCAGGAGTAAACAACGTTTCTACGACTCGTTTGAGCATATGTTGAGGTTCTTCATCTGGATCAATAATACGTTGACGAACCATCATATCTTTCACAGGTTGAAGGACTCTGAATTCTTGATAGGATTTAACGCCTTGCTCTTTCATATATAACATGTTCTAAGTCACGAACAATTTCAGGTTGTGGTTTTGTGGTCGTATCGATAACAAGCGTTCTGTTTGGTATGACTTTTCGGTACTCTTGGTCAATCCGATCATGTAAGATAAGCGACCTTTGATCGTTTGGATCTAAAAGTACTCCAAATGCTGATCGTTGAGTCATTCTGTCTTGACGCGTCTGTCTATCTGCAGTAAAGTAAAGCACTACATCAAGTTGATCCAATGCTATTCTTGGGACAAGTGTAAACCATAAAGCAGGAACATTCATTGCTTTATGGTAAGCAATGGTTGACACAATAGTTCTGTCTACAATAACATCATTTTTTTCTCGTAGTTGTTTGGTGCGAAGAAAAGTTTCGTATGAAGTTAGCAGATAAAAAAGGTATCGGGCAAACGGAGGGACATTTTCAAATTTGTCACGGTATGCAGCCATTCGGTTTTCTTTCCAGCTGTAATATGCTGAGCCGGTTTTTTTAGCTAACAGAAAAGCAGTTGTTGATTTTCCACTTCCGTCCAATCCTTCTGCGGCAAAAACATTCCCATACGATCGTGATTCAAGAGGACTCCTCATAATGTTGCGCCATGGCGCAATTTTAATATAAACACAGCATACTTAAAATGCAAGAGGGAAAATGTAGCAAATGGTAAGTATTATAAAGTAAGTTTGCCCTTTTGGGCCCATTCCTCAACAACTCGTCGAAGAAGCTCAGACATTGAGATCTGCTGTTTTTGGCTTTCTCTCTGAAGGATTGTTTTTACTTTGTTGGTTGCCAAGAAATTAAATTTTTCTAATTTAACGTGCGTGAATGACTCTATAGATTTAATAAGTTTTGGTTCTAAATCTTTTATCGTTTTGTAGTATACAAAAGATACAAAAGAAGATTGGGTTCCTTTTAAAAAAAGCGCGGATGGTTTTTTTTTGAGTTTTTCGTGCATTAATATGATAGTGGGTTTTTTATGTTGAATCGCATAAGCAATTTGTTGGCCAACACCAGTAGAGGTTATGGTGACATCTGCAATAAATACGTGAGCTTGTAGAATAGCTTTCAATGAATCTTTATAAATCTGTTCTGATGTTTCGTGAAGAGGGTTGTCAAACCACCGAAATTTAAGAGTAAGATTACATTTTTTTTCTAAGATAGATATAATTTCAGACACGATATCTAAGTGTTGCAATAACGCGCGGGTGGAGAAGGTAAAAAAGCAGACTTTTTTTGATCGGGAAGTCACGGCAAAATACTAACATATTTTTGCTGAGGTGTCTAGGATAAAAAAGAGATTGTATGCTTAGAACTTGCTTAATCTGACTCTTTTTTCTAGAATCAATACATATGAGGCGTTTGTTCTATGTATTGATAATTTCTACCATTTTAATAGTTCTTCTTGCAATAAGTGGAGTTACGTATCAAACTGTTGCTCAACTTTTTTATTATTCTCCCTGCGATACGCCAATCAGGTATAAAATTGGCACGATCGACAACCGCTTCCAAATTTCTCAAGAGGAATACTTGGTACGTATAAATCAAGCGGCAACAATCTGGAATACAGTAACCGGTAAGAATCTCTTTGTTTATGATTCCAAAGGTACCTTGAGTTTTCATTTAGTCTACGACCAACGGCAGTCGTTAAATAACCAAATAGGTCAACTTGAAACACAACTGCAAGAAGAGGAAAATCAGCTCAAACCCGAACTTGAGAGTTTCAAAACAAGATCGATAGCCTTTGAAAAAAAGCTTGAGACATTAAATAATCAAATTTCTTATTGGAACAGCCGTGGTGGAGCGCCCCATGATGAGTATATAAAGCTTAAGAAAGAGCAAGAAGAATTACAACAAGAAGCAGAACAACTCAATAGTATTGCTCTGCGGCTTAATCAATCAACTGCGCAGTTTAATAATCGTGTTGGGCAGCTGAGTCAAACAGTTGATTCTTTTAATCAGACATTACAACAACAGCCAGAAGAAGGTTTATATGACAGCCGAAAAAAAAGTATTTCGATTTACTTAACAAAAAGTACTGATGAACTCATTCATACACTCGCTCATGAAATGGGTCATGCATGGGGAATTGACCATATCAATAATCCGTTTGCCATTATGTATCCTTATTCAACCGAAACAACTATACTTACACAAGAAGATGTTTCGGCAATTCAAAAAGTATGTGAGAAGCGAAGTATTATTGAGCTACTTGGTAAAAAACTGGTATTTGCAGTGGTACAGATTCAGCAAGAAATAGAAAAGAGTAAGGAAAAATAGGACATCTTTTAAGATTCAGAAGGAAAAATTCCTCTTTCTCGTACCCGTCGAGGAGAGTAAGCTCTAACTTCTTTTAATAATTTTTCAAGATCGATCGGACCAACAGGAGGAGAACCTTCTGGAGCGTTTGACAAATCAATAAGTGGCCCCCTATTTATTCTGCCTTTTCTCATTTTGGAAGAGAACAACGGCTGTTCTTTCTTATTTTTCATAGCTGTACATTAATAAACTTTATGTTATTTGTCGAGCAAAATCCGTAGAAAATGCTTAGTTATTCATTTTACTCTTTAAATTCCTTATTGCCAATAGCCCGAAAGACTCGATACAAATTGCGTGCGTTTTCGTCTCTTCGTAATAGATGTAAAACAAGCCGAAGGCCGTTCGTAGAAATTGGCACTGTTTTTAAGTCCAGCACTTTTGAAGCGTTAGGATCTTTTGAGATGACTAGGTCGATAAATAAACAAACTCTACGAATATGATCGGGAAGTTCATGCAAAGTGCGTGGGGAGGCAAGCACTTCGGAAATTCGCGTTGAATCCCATAACGTCATATCTGTAAGCTGATTTTCGGTAATGGATGGAATCACTTTGCTCATCCAGGGAATTACCGGAGCTTTTACTGCTGTTACTGCTGCCATTGCTGTTGGATTTGCAGCAGAAAATACAGGAGTTCTTGACGAATTAAGGTTGGGACGTACAATTTCATCGGTTGCGCTTCGCCAGGGTTTTTCAGCGTTTTCATCGCTTTTTGCAGGTGAGCTAAAAAGCGTCACTTCACGGCTTGGGGTACCTATGGGGCTTCTGGTTACAGGAGTTGAGTCTGGCGATGAGGACAAGGGTGTTTTTGGAACAAATACCGTCCCTTTTTTAAGAGCGTATCTTGCTTTTTGCGCCACTGTTTTATAGATATCTGGTGGTTCCTGGAAAAATAACCCGTCGATTGTTGCTTCAAAGCTTCGAGTTTCTTCTAAAAGTCGTCTCAAAATCTGTTCGTCATAGGTTCCTCCTGGTCTGTTAAGAAGATCACCGGTCACAACAGGAACATGAACGGTAACTGCGTGGGGTTGCCCAATTCGATGAACACGATTCACTGCCTGAAGAAATCTGCTAATACTGTTTGGTCCAGCAACCAAAATAACTTCGGTTGCTCTATTGGTAGGAGAGCAAAGGGTGAGTGATTCTCCGGCAACAGCGAAGTTACCAACGATATTTACAGTACCATTCGGTTCTTTGAACCGCCGTTGTACATCTAAGCGTTCCATGCCACTTAGGGTTCCATCTAAAATTTCAGCACTAGCTACTCCTGCCTCTTGTAGTCTTTTCCATAGAGCATGTGTACTGATATCTTTGGTGTGTACTCGTTCGTCTCTTACAAATGGGGTAACAATAAAAACCCTTCTGTCTTGTGAATTGAGATCTCGTACTTTTTCTATGATCCAGGGAATTTTTGCCTGCACTTCTAAATTTAACAGAGCATAAAATAGAGCAGAGGGAGTATCATACTTTGCGGCAATTGCGTGGGCTTCCTGCAGAAAATGCTCTTGTTCTTCTTGGGACATTTGACCAAGATCCAAGGGAATATATTCTGTTTTTTTGGGAGGAAGATCAGCGATGTCTTTTTTTCGGTTTCTTATCATAACCTCTCGTAAGGCGCGATTTGTACCAACAACATCATTTTTAAGTACTGCAATTCTCTCAGCAGGAAAACGATTACGATCGACCATATGACCCAAAATCAGAGGCTCAGTGAGTTTTTTTACATAAGGAGTTCCAGTGGCAATAAATATTGCCGCATCTTCTGATTCGTGAATAAAACGATACAATCCTCTGGTGCGTCGCGCAACTGTTTTTGCTCCATCTGAATGCGTAATACGGGTAATTGCTGCCAGTACCCCTGATTTAACATTATGTGCTTCATCTACAATGATCACGTCGATATCTGATGTTTTTAAAAGCCTTTGTACAGATTGGTGTCGAAAAACATCGTAGTTAACTAAAACAAACTGCTTATTTCGGGCAGGGTTTTGTAATCGTTCCGTAAGCATTCTTACGCGTCTTTGGAAAGAATAGGGTGTTGGGCTTTGTCTTGGGTCTTGTGAAAAGGTGAAATTTACCGTATCAATGGCGTTTTGATCGATATGGGTTGCTAATTCTTGTTCCCAATTATCAAGAACAGATTTTGTTCCAACAACAAGTACTCTTGCGGGTCTATGGGTTATATTTTTTGCGTCGATAATCCGTAATGCCGCAAGTGCAAGCTCTATCGTTTTCCCCAAACCCGCTTCATCTGCTAAGATACCGCCTTTTTGTTCACTGAGTTGTTTAATTGCTTCAACTTGATGCATAAAGAGAAATTTTCTGCTGCCATCAGATGCTTGGGTGGTAAAATACGCAATGGTTGGCGCCTCTTGGGCTATACCATTAATGCGATGTAGGACTTCTGGAAGGACACGGTCTCTTATATATGCGGCAGCATCTTCACGCACAGAATCTTTCTGTGCAGTTAGCTCACGAGTAGCATGTTGCGCAATAAACTCAGTGAGTTGCGAGGGTGAGACCAAAGAGTTTGGGTGTGCATGATGAAAGTTATTCCAAAAAAGCGCAGCAGGCCCAGATATAAGAGATTTTAGAAGGGGAACAAAATAAGCGGCGTGGGTTGCGGTTGCGAATGCTCGCGCAGCGTCTGTAGGTAGTGGCGAATCTGCTGGAGTGTTGGCAATTAAATCAATAATCTTTGCTGCATCATCTGTTATCGTAGTCAGAGTTGGTGAATGTTCTTCAGACGAATTTCTCCCAAGAGTGTCTACTGCGTGTTGTAACATGTTTCTCGCTAATCCTTCTGGTAAAAAAACACCTTTTTGTTGTTGGCGAAGCTCAATATACTGTGCAAATGTATCAATAACGTGCGCTTGGTTATCTGTTCTTAGAAGACTTAACGTTTGCAATATAGATTCAATATCTTTTGGCATATCCAATATATGTTCGATTTCTTCAAGGGTAAGCGGCGCAAAATCATCTGGAAATTGTGCGCGAAGCGCAAGCTTGATTTCAAGAGGTGCCGCGTCATGGAAAAATGTTGTAATACGCTGTTTAAAAGGTAAGGTTTGTTTCAATCGTTCCCACCGCTTCTTTTTTTCTTCACTCCATGACTTTAAAGAATATGTTGCTTGGTTTTTTAAATAATCATATACGTCTTGTCCTTCGCCTCGTGCTTTCCATGACGCGTCGGGATGAGCGGCTCTTATAGTATTAAACTCTTTTAGTGCTATATGAAAATTTGTATCTTTTGGCACGGTGGTAAGGTAGTCGCCAAAATCACGCCAAAAATAAGGATCTGCAAGCACGTACTCTCGTCGTCGACGTGCTAATTCAGGCGTATCATAGGAACTAAATTTAAGCATAAGTCGTCGGCTGCGATTCACGAGTGGGGTTAATGAGGGGTTATCTAAAGGAGGTTTAAATGCAAAAGACACAAATTCATTAAGAGTTGTATCTTTTGCCATTCTTGTAGCGTAGTCGTACATAGCATATTTTCCGTGCCCTCCTTCGTATTTACCAGTCGGGTTATCAAGAGGGTGGAAATATTCGAAAAAATTTTCTGCTAAGCCTCCATTAAATAATGTTAAATCTTCAACAATATTTTGCCAAAATCCTTCTGATCCAAACAGGTTATCAAGTTCTTTATTTAATTGGTCAAAGGAAAGCCTTTCTTCCAAATATCTTTTGTACGTGCTCGTGTATCCATAGAGTTGAATAAACTGCGCAAAAGCTCCATCAGGACTATGTGCAGCAGGAATCTGAAAACGGATCATGGCATGAGGCAGTGCAACCGGAGGACTTATTCTGCGTACATAATCTTTCCGACCGTAATATCTTTCGTCTTTAAGCATATCTTCTGGGCATGATTTTACCAGGAAAAAATAAATTCATCAAATAGCAGCGCTAGCTTTTTGTAGTATAAAAGACGTATGTTTTCGTCGTTAGTATCCTCCCATACAGTTTCGTCAATGGGAGCGGCTTTCTTATGAATTTCTCACCTTCTCTTAAGATAATTCTCAACAAAAAAGAATACCCATGACTTATTAATCTCCCAAGTAACTCGTTAGAGGGAAATTATTATTTGTTTTTTGAGAGTAAAGAGTATATACTATAAGTATGAAGATTTTAAGTTCAGCGTTTGAAGATAATAATTTTATTCCTTCTCAATATACCTGTGATGGAAATAATGTAAATCCGCCATTAACATTTTCTCAAGTTCCAAAAGAGGCGAAGTCTCTGGTTCTTATTGTCGATGATCCAGATGCTCCTTCCAAAACGTGGGTGCACTGGGTATTATACAATATGCCGCCAACAACAATTCAGATTGTGGAAAATTACGTACCAGAAAAGAGTATGGTTGGTATGACTGATTTTGGTAAACTTGGGTATGGAGGTCCGTGTCCACCATCTGGTACTCATCGGTATTTTTTTAAGTTGTATGCTCTTGATTTGGTATTAACACTTTCTCAAGGCGCGACAAAACAAGAAGTCGAAGACAAAATGCAAAATCACATTCTTGCTTCTTCCCAGCTTGTTGGAATATATAAACGGCAATAGCACCCTTATGAAATTGCTGTGTTTCTTACATAATTTTTACCTAATCTTGTTGTGCTTTTAATATCTGAAGTGCTATATTAAACGTATGTTAAACTTTAATTCTGCTCTTTTATTTTCGGAAAATCCTCAAAAATTAGTAGACTTTTACTCTCAAGTATTTGATATGGAACCAGATTGGACAGGGGGAGATTTTCTGGATTTAAAGTGGGAAGTGGATATGTAGTTGTTGGACCGCATAGCAGCGTAAAAGGCAAAAATCAAACACCCGAACGTATCATGCTTAACTTCGAAACAGACGATGTAAAAGGGGAATTTGAACGCATTAAGAATTTAGATGCGAAAGTAGTAGCAGAACCGTATCAACCAACCGAAGAACCATCCATGTGGATCGCAACCCTTGAAGATCCCGACGGCAATTACTTCCAACTCGCCACCCCAATGTCTACCTAACACTGCTTGACTATTTTATTTCAAAGACAACCATATCGACAACTGGCTCTAAAGTCCCAAAAACTTGTTCAGTAACATCAGCTTAAAAACTTTATTGTGTTGAGTGAACATAGAAGGTGTGCTATTATAATTGTTCACGAGATTTCTTTGTAGGCTGTCCGATGAGTAAAAAGATTTTTATTGTTTGCATCATTTTCGGGATTTTAGCTATTTTCTATTCACGATTTAGCAGTTCTTCACAACAAAAACAACTTACCGATCAACTAAATCTTCAAGACGACGGTGGAATTACTCAGAGCCTCCATCCTTTAACCATTGAGTCATTGCGAAAAGGGGAATATCCAGGGAGTGATATTGTTATCGAGCAGACCTTAGACTCTAGTTCAAACTATCAACGCTATATCGCCAGTTATAAATCCGAGGGACTTAAGATCTATGGCCTTTTAACTCTTCCCAATGGTGAAAAACCTAAAAACGGATGGCCTGTTATCATTTTTAATCATGGCTATATTCCACCCGCACAGTATCGAACCACCGAGCGCTATATAGCCTATACCGATGCGTTTTCCAGAAACGGCTATATTTTATTTCGGCCAGATTACAGGGGACATGGCAATTCCGAAGGACAAGCAGCAGGCGGGTATGGCAGTAATGCGTATACCATTGACGTACTCAGTGCCCTCGCATCCATGAAAAAATACAAGGATGCCGATTCTAATAATATTGGTATGTGGGGACATTCCATGGGTGGATTTATAACGCTTCGAAGTATGGTAGTAAAAAAAGACATTAAAGCAGGAGTGATTTGGGGTGGAGTTGTGGCAAATTACCCAGATCTTATCAATAGCTGGCGAAGACGTTCGTCTGTAACTCCACCTCCAGGAGTTAGACCGGGATGGCGGCAAAGTCTTATAAAGCAATACGGGCAGCCAGAGAAAAATCCAGATTTTTGGAGCTCAATTTCCGCAAATGCGTTTCTTTCGGAAATCTCAGGTCCTTTGCAGCTGCATCATGGAGAATCAGATACTTCCGTTCCTTTAGCATTTTCTCGAAAGCTCTCCGACCAAATGAAAGCAGTTAATAGAGTGGTTGAACTCTATACGTATTCAGGGGATGATCATGATATTAGTGGAAATTTTGGCATTGCCATGCAACGGTCAATTGACTTCTTCGACAAGTATCTTAAAAAATAATTTCCCTCGACAATACCATGGGGCAAAGCTCAGTGCGAGTGAGAGTAGCAAATACTTTAGGCTACTACAACTGCAAAATCCCTAGGTGTCAATAGCAATCCACCCCCGGGGTGTACAAGTATACAAACAGTTGCAGAAGCTGTACAATTGCAAGCTATGGAGCGATATTGTGAACGTCAGCCTCGGTTTGCAGGAGTAATCAGTCAAGAAGAACTAGCCTATTTAAGGCTGTTTGATCATCTTGCAGTTTTGGCGTTTGA
>CAZVON010000008.1:0-9563 GCA_964628435.1 uncultured Gammaproteobacteria bacterium | reverse complement strand
TGCCCGTTTAGGAATTTACGGCGTGATGCAAGTTTACCATATACTTTCCATGCAAGCTGCTACAGAGGGATTACCAGAAGAAGCTCGGCAAGCGTATATTAGAGATTGGTTAGTAAATCATGGTCTTGTTGATACTTCAAGTCAAGAAGCAATAAACGAAGGATTTTGTAGGATTACCCAAGGATACGAATTGAATAGAGCATATTGGGATAGAGAATTAGGAGGAAACCGAAGAGGTACGCGTACACTTCAAGATCTCATGAGGGAAATTGGCTGCATAAAGGATTAGAAAGGAAATATAGCAATTTTATGTTTCCTTGAAGGGTTCATAGTGGGCGCCGTTGGTGGTGCCGAGTTTACGAATGAGTCTTTCGTCTTGCAGTTTTTTAAGGTCATAGCGAAGCGTTCGCTCATTGACCATTCGAAATCTTCGTCTAATCTGATCAAAATTCACGAGCCGATGATCTTTAATAATATTGTATATTTCGGCTCGGCGAGGAAGTAAATAATCTTCTGGCTGAATAGTTTTTTTATCAAGCACCATTTGCTTTGCTTTCTGAGCGCTTTCGTACAACGCTTGAAGCATCCATTCTACATAATCGGTTACATCTCGTTGTGGATTGTCAAACCCTCGGTAGTAGAGCGTTCGGTGGGTATCTAAAAACTCTTCCACCGATACTAATCCTTTCATGCCGTAACCACCTTTATACAAAACTGCTTGCAGCAAAAGTCTGCCAACCCGACCATTCCCATCTAAAAACGGATGAATTTTTTCAAAACTATAATGGGCAAGACACGCGCGGATTGGCACCAGTGGTTCTTTTGAACTATTCATAAACTTGAGGAGTTTTTCTATGAGTGTTGGAATAGACCGTGCTGAGGGTGGCATATAAATTGCAATGCCAGCGCTGTTAAAAATTGCGCTTGACTCTTTTCGAAATTTCCCGAGACGTTCTTTCTCGGTCAGGCCATTCATTATAATAGCATGAAGTTGTAAAATGTCCTTTACAGCAATGTCCTTTGCTCGTCGTTGTGTTACCAAATCAAGTGCTTTTGCGATGTTAAATACTTCTACTTTTTTTTGGTCTTTGGATGGGGTGTTCGCAAGCTCATCAAGGGTTAAGGTATTGCCTTCGATACGCGCAGAAAACAAAGAGCTTTTAAGCAGAGAAGCTCTTCTAATATTTGTTTCTACTTCTGTGGGAATAGATACCGAATCAATAATGTCACAAGCCCCTTGTATCATGGCCAGATACTGAGAAATGGTTGAGGTGAGTACATAGAGAGGAGGAATGATCATATATCGATTATCACATTTTACCAAATATTTCCTAATTTTTCCAGATGTTGCCAGATATTGCAAGATAAGGAGAAGAATAATTTTTAAAAATGATATAATTTTTGTACCAAGTTTTTTAACCCAAGAGCACATGCACAAGGATTTAAGACAAGATCTTAAAAAGCAGGCCGATGCAAAAAAAGCCCTTGTAATACAACGGTTTTTTAAGACAGGTAAAGGAGAATATGGAGAAGGAGATATTTTTTTAGGAATCACGGTTCCCAAGTTGCGGGTGATTGCTATACAATATACAAATCTTCCGTTTGCAGATATTGTAAAGTTTCTTAAATCTTCCATTCACGAAGAGCGATTGATAGCGCTTCTGATTCTTGTTCATACCTTTAAGACTGCGGATTCAAAAGAGCAAAAAAAGATTTTTAATTTCTACCTTTCACAGACTCAGTACATTAATAATTGGGATTTGGTGGATTTATCTGCGGACAAAATAATAGGCGCGTATCTTATAGATAAGCCAAAAGATGTGTTATTTAAACTTGCTCATTCTGCCAATGTGTGGGAGAAAAGAATCGCCATGATTGCCACATACCATTTTATAAAAAACAGGCAGTTTGACGACGCGCTAAAAATCGCGCACATATTATGTACAGACAAACATGACCTTATCCAAAAAGCAGTTGGTTGGATGCTTCGAGAAATAGGAAATAGAAATAGAGAAACGGAAGAAATATTTTTAAAAAAACAATACCGTGTTATGGGCAGAACGGCATTACGCTACGCAATAGAAAGATTTCCAAAGGATTTGCGTTTGTCATACTTACATGGGGAAATATAACCCATTGAAACTTATTTTTTGTTAATATAATGTATAACGGGTACCAACGATATGAAAACTGAAATTACCCAAATGCTCGTAAAATCTGGAAAAAACTTAGCTCAAATAGTGGCGAGTTCGTCGTTTGATTTCTGGAAAAGAGCAGATTTTCGTCTCTATGTTAATTTTAAGGGTATTACTCAAACAGAACAGGATAGAATGTTTAACGAGCTAGAAGTATCGTTACTCGGTTTATTTGCGCTTCACCTCGACCATGTCCAATCAAATACACAGGGCGAATTGAAGCTGGTGTTAAAAACACTTCAAAAAGAACTCGTAGCAGGATTTCTTGCGTTGTTTTTTGATTTAGACGTGGAAGAAAAATATGTTCATGAATGGCAACAGCTTATTGATTTGCGGTTTGATGAATATCGACGAGATTTTAAAGCAGCTCTTAAAGAATCTGAGTCTCTGAAAGAATTCAAAGGTGATGAGGAGCTTCGTATTGCTTGGGCGCGGACCGAAACAATAACGATTGACTGTCTCACACATATTAGACGAGGCGAAGTTGAAGAAAAAGACCCATTATGGAAACTGCTTCAAAAGTGGTTTATTACCCTTGACGCGTCGCTTAATCCAATTCTAGACATGAGCCAAAAAAACTCGAGCGCGAATTAGTAATAAGACGTGCAAAAAAAACGATCCTGAGCTTGTCGAATGGGTCGTTTTTACTTCTCAAGATACCAATATATTATTATTGATATATTCAGAAATATAAGCAAGAGGTAGAGGGACGTTGCCCCCGTTCCCCGCCAAAGGCGGGGCTTGCTACCCTATGTGGAAAGTGCTAGGCGGCCGTGTTTGCCTCCTGAGACGTGATCTTGTGCAGAAACTCGGCGATCAGAAGCGCCGGCCCGATTTGCTACTCTTGCTTGGCAGTCATTCCGCCTTCGGTGAGACGGCAGGCGAAGGTCAGAGTTGTGCCAGATGAATGAAGGGAGGCGATCCAGACTTTTCCGGTTGTCTAAGTCGGATCGCCGTCATCGAGTTGACACCTGGCGTGGTAATCAACGCCACTGCTAAGCGGAGCGGCTGATATTGTTGCCCAGACCGAGCACTTGGTTCCTTCAGCCTCCCATCTAAAAAAAATCGGTGGATTTATCTCCACAACGACTCCTTCTGGATCAGGAAGCTCCGAGCTTGACCGAAGCACAGCCTCGATCATTCTCCAAGCAAACATCTCTGCCTCTTCTTCGACTGCTGACTTGGACATGCTACGCTCCTCTTGTTTCAAAAATCTCACCCAATGGTGGCTTTCTACCTCGATTTAATCGGGGAACAAAGCCACCGGTGAGGTTGCCTTTCCACGTTGTAAACGTGCTAGATTTTAGTAAATACGCGCAAAAAAGGCTGCAAAATGCCTTTTTAGGAGTATTTATAACAGTTAAGTATATCACAAAAAAGCACAACTGTCAAGACTATAGGTTTAAATTCACCAGAGTGTACCGCTTTCTCACAAAAAGAGATGACCGTTAGACAATTTAGTCTATTTGTTATAATCCAGCTATGGATCCGACGCTTGAGAGCAAAATTGATGCATTTTTTATTCGGTTTACGTATCAAACATACAAAAAGGAAGAAATTTTAGTTCGGCCTGATGATAATCCACCTGGCGTTTTTTATCTGAAAGAAGGGTTTGTCAAGCAATATGCGATCTCCCAAAAAGGTGATGAACTCGTTATCAATATATTTAAACCAATCTCCTTTTTCCCTATGTCTTGGGCAATAAATAACACTTTAAATGAATACTTCTACGAGGCAATTACAGATTTAAAAGTGTGGAGAGCATCGAGAGAAGAGGTAATTGTATTTATTAAAAGTAATCCAGATGTGTTATATGACCTGATGAGTAGAGTCTATAAAGGTACAGATGGAATATTAACGCGAATGACATATCTTATGTCGGGTAATGCATATGCGCGACTTATTACCGAGCTTGTTATTCAGTCGAAAAGATTTGGTAAAAAATCTAGCTTGTTTAAAAACACAGTCATGGTAAAAATTTCAGAAAAAGATTTAGCGGCTCAGGCTGGGATGACAAGAGAGACAGTAAGTAGAAAGCTAAAACTACTGAAAAACAAAGGATTAGTACTATTTAAGAACCATCTATTAATCATAAAAAACGTAGATAAACTTAAAGAAGAGTTAACCAGACAAGTCTAATTCGTAGCCCATGCCTCACTGAGATTATTGCTTTATATCACGAATTTTTTGATCGAAATCACTGCGTTTACCTTCCTTGTATTATATAGTGTAAAGGAAAAGTAAGATATGAAAGATACAATAGTATTTGATGATAGTCATCCAATACGCGGATCTCCTCAAATTGGCGCGTTCGTCTCAAACCTTAAGAAGTTTAGCTTGCTACTGAAAGGTTCTGAGAAGGTTTTGCTTAAGATATCTTCCGTATTTCCGTTTGATTTTTTCCCCGATGAGGTAACTATTGATGAATGTAAAGTAAATATTGTGTTTCATGATTTTTTTCTTTCCGAAGACATTCATAGTATCACAATAGATATGATTAAAGACATCGAAATTGAAGCAGGTCCCATATTCGCAACAATGAAAATCGTTCCAGACGGATACCCTGGCCAACCACTCACCGTTAGATTTCTCAAGAAGGGAGATGCAATAAAAATTCGGCGCATTATTCAAGGACTCATGGTTGCCAAAAGGCAGGGAGTAGACCTTATTAATCTTGATCTTCCTGGTTTTGCTGAGAAGATTGAAAGTTTAGGAAAAACTCATCTTGCCGAGTAATAGGAGGAGATTATCTGTGATGGGATAATCACCCTCTTACTCCACCAGGGGATAGATCCCGAGGCTTTTCGTAAGGGGCAATATAAGGAGCGATGCGAAGATACAGACTTCGCAAAAAGCTTTGTATGGGATGCGCCTTTTTTTCTGCTTCAAGTTTTTTTAGATCGACTTCAGAGTCAACGCTTTTGATTTCTGGCTTTTCTTCTGGATAAAATATTTTTTGCGATATATATACCTCTCGTACTCGTTCTCCTCCTTTAAATTGTCTTACAATTACTCGAATCAAGGCTTCGGTACAGTCTTCTTTTGGATACTCGTATCCCCACACAACGCTTTTATTACTATTGCTAAAATAGCGACTGCTTGGGCCTTCACCTCCCTCATAGAACCTCCCGCAGTTAGTGCTCCACGAGTAGTTAAGCCGTTTTTTAATCGTTGGATTATCTTCAAGATTGTTGCCTTCTACAGTTAATCGATATCGATGTTGTGGATCAGTATAGTTTTTATGGAGCTGTTGGCTGGCAATTTGGGTTGGGTCTGCTTTTTCTAGCTGCGATGTATTGTATGGGTTTTTTGTCTGGGCAAAAGAAGGGGATGGCATGCTGGACAAAAAAAGGAAAGCAAATCCGAATGTCAGTATGGACAATTTCATTCATTTTTAATATGACAGGATAAAAATGGCTTGTCAAGTATTCACATATAGTGTAGTACAAAACTCATTGTGGGTTGATTTGACAACAAAAAAGGCAGCTACACAATAGAAATCTTGCAAGCCATCCCACTCGTGGATGTATGCGCAGGGGTGTACAGTATTGCAAATCAATTGCAATAAGTCAAGGAGAAGCTAAAAGTACATTTTTGATATAATCAATCCATGAACCTATCGGTCGGGATTGTTGGATTACCAAACGTAGGAAAAAGTACTCTTTTCAACGCGCTTTTAAAAAAGCAGCAAGCACTTGCTGCGAATTATCCTTTCGCAACTATTGAACCAAATGTTGGCATTGTACCTGTTCCTGACGAAAGATTGCTTAAACTTCAAGCAGTAATTCGTGCGTCGATCCCTGGGGTTGAGCCTCCGATAAAACCCGCGATGGTTAATTTTATCGACATTGCTGGTTTGGTAACAGGCGCGGCGGAAGGACAAGGGCTTGGGAATAAATTTCTTTCTCACATTCGGGAAGTCCAGGTAATTTGCGAGGTAGTGCGCTACTTCAAGGATATAGATACAATTCACGTAGCAAATAAAGTAGATCCGGAATCGGACAAAACAGTCGTTAATACAGAGCTCATGCTGGCGGATTTGCAGACACTTGAAAAACAGCAGGAACCCAAAAGAAGTGCGACCAAAGAAGAACTGATCCGCTATTCTGGTATTGAGAAATTACGAAAGACATTGGGAGAGGGAAAACTTGCAGTTGATTGTGAATTAGCTGATGAAGAAAAAGTATTGGTGAAAGATTTGCAGCTTCTTACATTGAAGCCGATTATCTATGTTGCCAATGTCGATGAAAATGAATTGAGCAGAGTATATCCGGAAAACACGATTCCCATTTCTGCAAAAATCGAATCTGAACTTTCCGCATTGTCAGAAAATGAGCAGAAAGAATATCTGAAAGATTTAAGTTTACAGGAATCAGGTTTGGAAAGACTAATCAAAAGAGCGTATGAAACACTGGGTTTGATTTCTTTCTTAACCGCAGGAGAGAAAGAAGTAAAGGCTTGGACTATTAAAAAAGGTATGAAAGCGGTTGATGCTGCTGGAGTGATTCATACGGATTTCATCAAGCATTTTATAAAAGCAGAAGTTGTTTCCTACAGCGATTTTGTTACACATAATGGGTGGAAAGGCACCAGAGAAGCAGGCAAGACTAGATTTGAGGGACGGGATTATATTGTGCAGGATGGGGATGTGGTTGAGTTTAAGGTGAATGTCTGAGATCGTCTATGATTTGCTGGACTCTTTTTCGACTGATCCCAAATTGATGTGCCCACTGGATATGTTGTTGATATCCTGGTTTTTTCCCGTTATTTTCCTGGGTGTAAATTTGCGCCAATTTTCTAATTGCGGCAGCTCTTACGATTGCATCTTGATTTGGACGATTACGTGATGGAATTTTGTCGATTCGTTGTACCTGAAGAAGTTCCCGTGCGTAAGCGTCAACAGTTGATTTGCTTATCCCTAATTCTTCCGATATTTGGTAGTTCGTTTTACCTGCTCTTCGAAGTATTTCGATGAGTGCTAGATGTTTGAGATGTGAAATTGTTGTTCGCTTCTTGCCTGCGTAGACCCTTTGGTATATTTCTGCCATTGTTATCGCAACTGGATCTTCTTGTGCTTTTGCTAAAGCTTGAATCTCATCATCTAATCGAGGATTGGAATTATAAGACCATCCCCATGGTTTAGAAGGTTTTCTTTCTGTTTCCATAAGTTCTTTTGATTTTTTTTCACATGCACAAAGAATTGTTAAATCACCGGTAAGCACACCGTTTGGCATGAGAGAACGAGCGCCTTCAATAGTAATGCCTCGGGATGCGTAGGCGTCACAGATCAATCGAAGTCCCATTTTTGGATGAGTTTTCCTCGCCATTATTAGCAACGCACTGTCGATTTTTTCTGGATTTATGGGTATGCCATTATTTGTATCCATGTGGTCTTGTTCAACCAACGCTGCTGCTTGGAGAAAAATACGGGCTTCTGGGAATTCTTGCTGAATTCGTTCTTCAGAACCTGTTTGAGGTGGTTGGCTCGGTCGGCGTTCATGCAGTCCCATATCTTATAGTAAGTATAGCAATGTAACAGAGATTTGGCAAGTTTCAGATTACTGTTATAATTCAAAAGAGATGGAAGTGCGATTGACTAAAAAAAAATTAATAATTGGGGTATTTTTGCTTTTCTTTTTTATTCTTTATGCATTTTTTTGGTCGTTTATATTTAAAAATAGAAATGGTTTTTTTGCTTCTGACAATCAGAAGGTAGATACCAATACAAAACTCAGCTTATCGTTGTTTCCTCAGGAAGAAGACTCAAAAAACATTCTTGGTACATCTGATTCGACTGCAAACGAAACATTTCCAGATTCACTGATTATCGATATTGCGCCGCGGCAGCAAAAATTTAATTTAAGCTGTGAATTTGCCGCAGCTTCGGCAATTATTTACCACTATACCAAAAATGCTGCATTTGCCCCCCAAAATCAAGAATCAGCAGAAAAAACACTTATTTCAGAAATTGGCGTTTCGCAAAACCCCAATGTTGGTATTCGTATGGGGGTAACTGCAAAAGATCAGGAAGCTTTGTATAAAAATTTAAATCAACGATTTGGAGGAATAGAGTATTATGGTGTTCACGCGCCACCATTTATCGATTTGTTTCCCAAATATACGCTTTCGGCAAAACCAGTTCAGAGAAGCTCAACTATTATTCAAAGAATACAAAAAGCAATAAGCTCGTCCCATCTTCTGATGGGTTGGATTCGAATTGGTTACGGCAAACCCGTTGATGTGGCATTGTCGTATGGGTCTATTCCAATTATTAAAGGTGAGCATACAGTCGTTATCTATGGGTACGATACAAAAGGAGTTTTGGTAATGGATCCTGGGAATGCCTCAAAGCGGCATATACGATACGAAGACTTTTTGCAGGCAATTGAGTTATTTCCATTGCCATTGTTAGAGATTTTTCCTTCCAAGGAAACAGCGTCGCTTGAAGATATTGTGTTTTTGGAGTCTCCAACAGGACTTATACGAAACAATATTTCTATAGTGGTGGAGAATGGGTCCTCAGAAATTGGTAAGGGAACAGAGTTAGCCGAAATACTGCAAGACTTCGGATACAAAGTAACTGCAATTAAAAACGCGGCCAATGGAGATACTTCAGGCCTTACTCTTACGATAAAACAGTCAAAAGCAGATTACTTATATATTCTTGAAAAAGATCTTGCTATTTCCTCGTATAAAATTGCCAGTGCATCTTCGGATAGAGAAGAAAATGCTAAAGAAGATGTAGTAATTACTGTTGGGAGTGAATGAGAATATTGAGAGATTTCCTGCTTGCTTTTAAGCCTTAATAATGGTAGGATTAGGAAACAATGCGAATATACGAATTAGTATTAGTTGTCAAGCCGTCTGTCGCAGAAACTGCACGGAAAAAATTGCTCGACAGCGTGGAGTCTTGGCTCAAAACGATCAAAATTACGCAAAAAAACGAATGGGGACAAAAAGTTTTAGCATATCCTATTAAGCGAGAACAATCAGGGTATTTTGTGGATATGATGCTTGAGACACAAAACTCTATTCCAAGCGATTTTGAGAAACGGTTATTAACCAACGACAATGTATTAAGACACTTATTAATTCGAAAGAAGTAAACAAGTTATGAGAGGTTAGATCTTCGTCGATAATAGTCTAAAAGCTAACACCTAACCTCTTGATAACTAACTCAGGTATGGCACGGAGTTTAAATAGAGTTCAATTGATTGGAAATTTAACAAGAGATCCAGAGCTAAGGTACACGCCCAGTGGAACTGCAGTTTGTACATTTGGCCTTGCAACCAACAGAAGCTGGACTACAGATACGGGAGAGAAAAAAGACGAAGTTTTAACCTATATATTTCTAATAATAGGTTTTAC
>CAZVON010000007.1:19737-39012 GCA_964628435.1 uncultured Gammaproteobacteria bacterium | reverse complement strand
AAAATAATCTTCTACTAATTTTTGTTCTAATTGTTTTGACATAGTTAATTAAAATTTAGTTTATCAACTCTTATTTCTCCCAACATTAACTTATCCAGCATTGCCTCAAACAATTCCTGATATAAATCCCTTTTCTTTTGCTCAAGTTCAATTTTTTGATCCACAGCAGAAAGAAAATCTGCAATGTTCTGTTGTTCTGGTAATGAAGGGTGTGGGATTTGGAATTTCCTAACAGCATCCCATGAGGTTCTCGGATGATTTGTTCCTGATGTATTATCTATTGCATAACTTAAAAATCTGTTCGTATGCAAAATATTTACTAAATAAACAGAATTAATACTAGCAAAAATATTTAATACCAAAATATCTGTAGAACATACACCCTCTAGGTCTGCTATAACTGCTTTGTCTAAATAGGGTCGAAGTTTTCCATAAAGTATGTCGCTGGGATAAAATCTATTTTTTAAGCTCCTAACTTCTTGTCCTGTTCCTCTTCTTGATAAGTTAACGTCACCAGAGTCAATATGTTCTAATCCAATATATAAGTCATCAACCTCTGGGATAACTTGTTCTTTACGCGGCTTACAAATGTCGCCTAAATAAGCAGTTTCCCAACTTTCTGGAATTTTTCCAATTTCAGAATTCTTTAATTTTTCTCCTTTTGTCCCTTCCGTAAATAACTTTTGCATTAAAGATGCTTTTAATTCTTTAGTCTTATCTACTATTTCATTCTGAATCTTTATAGATTCTTGGATAGTATTCAAAATATGGGCTATCTTTTCCTGTTCGGATTTTGGTGGGAGAGGAATTTCTATAGATTTTAAATTATGCTGTGAAAGTTCACGGAATGTAGAACCACTGCCTAATTCTTGCATTTTTTGAGTTTGGGTAAGCACATTGTAATAAAGATACTCGCTAGATACTTGGGAATGGTCTTTGATGACCACTGCCTTGCAACCCTGATTTATAGCCATCTCTTTACCAAGAATAGTTGCATAACCTATTGGTGCGCGAGTAGAAATTACCACTGTTCCAACTGGTAAGGGCTTAGCAGAGCTATTTGCTGCGCCTTGAGGTGTAATTGTTCTTGCGGTTTCAGTAATTACCGCTGTCCCGAGATTGCTTAAATCTGTTGGAGTAACCCATGGGATATCACCATTCCAATATTGAGGCTCTGAGGTACTAGGTGTCCCTCCAGTACCTATCGAAAACAATTCTTCGGCTCCTAAATTTTTTACTTGCCACGATTTCATAATTAATCAAGGATTTGGAATTTCCACCTACCTCGATCTAAGTTATAATGTCCGTCTGCATCGCTAGAAAAGGTTATTTCTACTGTTCTAAATCTTCTTTCATAAATATCCTTATATCGAATCTCCATATTGATTTCGGGAGGAGATTGCTTAATAGCATCAACCACGTTTTCTCTGTGTCCCTCAATATTTATTTGTCTTGATTCTCCTGGGGCTAAATTAAAATTCTCCTCAATATCCACACTAGATAGAATTACCTTTATATCTTTTGCGATTCCAGAACCGATATTTCTTATCTGAAATGCACTTAAGTTTCCATCACTATGTAGTCTTGCTCCTTCTCGAAAAACTAAGATAGGCATCATTTTGTTCATTTCTGCTTGTCTTATAAGCTCAATTTCTTTAGTGGAGTTTCTTTTCAAATCCATCGTTTCCCACGAATACCACAAAAGTGCAATGAGAGTATAGAAAATTAAAAAGTCATTTAAAGAACCTTTAATCCATGTAAGGAGCAGGCTTCCTAGGAAGGTGGTGGCGATCAGCATGATAAACCTCTTAGACAATTTTAAATTCCAATTATTTTTCATAATCTTCTATTTAATAACTTTTCCTGATCATTTTTTATAGTTTCAATTGGTGGATTATCCCAACCAAATCTTTGGAAAATATATAAAGCAACGGAGAGTGCTTGCTCCTTGGATTCTTTAAGTTCATCAGATTTATAGGTTTTTGATGGAAATTCAACTATATCAGCACCTGTTGTATAATCTCTAAATAAAGGTGCTCTCATTGGATCAAAAACTGCTAATTTACGCCCACTACCCGTGTGAAGTTGAATATGAACCTCAATACCTTCCTTATATAAACCCTCTCTGATAAGCCTAGACAAAAATTCAAATACCTCTGTTAAAAAATAAACTGCACTTATAATTGATAGGACTGTACCCGGATTTATTTGCTTAAGATCTCCATGCCAATCGTCTTCCTGAAACCAATCTTCCTCCATCGCTCGATAATGAATGAATTGTCCGCTTTGGTGCATTCGCCAAATTTCTTTATGAGCACCCCAGTCAATCCAACCTTCGTAGAAGTCGTTCCCTGGAGTCAAATTGGTGTCATCCCCGCTTCTTCTTGGAATATGAGGGTAATCCCACCCCCTTAGTTCCACTGCAGATTTTTCAATTACTTCTTTGCATTGCGAGAGTTGTAATTGTTGGTTGACTAGTGGTCTAAGGTTGATTAGCCAATACCCTCGTGATTTTATTGTTTGTAATAATTGTCCGCGTTTTGACATGGTTATTTAAGCTCCTGTAATTCCTTTTTAAGTTGATCTCTAAAACTTTCTGGAACCTTTAATCCAAGATCTTCCCATCTTGTCCTAATTTTTACAGCAGCTCTCTCAAGTAGATTCCTCAAATCATGATAATTTGAGATTAATCCACTTTCTATCTTTTTATCAGAGTTACGGTAGTAGATAGCCGGAGCCATTGTTGCGGCCGGTTGACTAGGTTTTATACAGAGTACTGGAATTTCACGAAACTCCTTAACACTTATGACAACAAACTGTATTTTGTTCCTATCAAGAGGATAATGAACAGAAAATTCTACATGGGGGTCAGGGAATTTTGAGAACTGGTCACGCATTATATCGAAATTAAAGCTTTGTATCTGTTCGGAAGTTACTCCGCTTCGTTTAAATCCACTTCCTTGCTCTTCCATTCCAATTATAATCCACCCTCCGTTTTCATAATTTACTAGAGCCAAGATATCCTTTGCTAACATATTTACATCCCAAGAACAGGGACCCTTATATTCAATGCGTGGCGTTTCCGCACCACCCTCAATTAATTGTTCCAATTCCTCGGTTGTCATTTGATTATTTTTGAAAAAATATTATTTAGCTTTTTGTTTAAAGTTGAAGAATTACCTTCTGTCTTTTCCAGATCTTTTAAAATCGCATTTATTGACCTATGGTTATTTTCTTTTATTGCTGAAACAAATCTTGAAGGTGATAAGTTATAATCTGCTTCTTTGGCTTGGTTGTTAGTGATGATTTTGGAAACGCCTTCTTGCTCTTCAAAGTCTTGATACAGTTTTGTAATATTTTTGATGTGTTCTTCTTTTAAGAAATTTTTGGGTTTGCCTTTTTCAAATTGTTGGGAACCATTAATAAGTAAAATTTTATTTTTTCTTTTGTCTGGTTTAGCCTTGTTAACAATAAGAATTAATCCTGGAGCGCTGGTGTTATAAAAGAGATTTTCCGGAAGAAGGATTACTGCTTCGACCAAATCGTTATCAACAAATTTATTTCTTATTACTTTTTCTTTATCATTTGTCTTTCCTGAACCTCTAGAAACGCTACCTGTATCAAGAACAACTGCAAGTTTCCCATCTCTCTTCAAGGAAGAGTACATATGCTGTACCCATGCCCAATCTGCAGATTGACTGGTTGGGAAACCAAATGGAAATCGATCTTTCCATGCCTCGCCGGTTTTTAAGGTTTCCTCTTGGTAACCATCTTGATTCCAAGGTGGATTCGCCAAAACATAGGAAAATCGTTTGATTGTCTCACCATCCTTAAACTTGGGAAAGCGAAGAGTATCGCCAAAAGCCAAAATTCCGTTGGTTATATCGTGAATTAAAAGATTCATCTTTGCCAAAGCCAAAGTTTTGGAGTTTTGTTCCTGCCCATACAAGAAAAGAGAGTCTGCTTTTTGTTTTGTTTGCTTCTCCTCTACATGTTTATAAGCTGCAATTAGCATGCCAGCTGATCCGCAGGCTGGATCATAAACACTTTCTTGTTCTTTTGGGTCTAGGAGTTCTACCATTAGTTGTATTACTTCTCTTGGGGTATATACTTCACCTTCTTTTGCCTTTTGTGGGGCAAAAAGGCGCAGTGTCCACTCATAAGCATCTCCTAGAACATCAGGTGAAACATTTTCCAGAGAGTAAGAACTAAATAGTTCTACAAGCTGTCTTAGAATTTCACTATTTTCTGGATTTCGAATAAAATCAGAAAAATCAAACTGCTGGAAAGTTTCTTTTAAAGTGGGGTTTAAATCTGCCAAAGTTTTTACAGCGAGTGATAAATTCTCTGATATTTTTTGAGTGTCTTTTCTCAAATTTTCCCAGAGGTATTCTTCAGGGATATTTATTCTGTGATAAGCGGACTTTTTGGCCTCCGTATCTGCCTCGCTTTCAGTAAAACCATCACTTCGTGCTTCTTTGTATGCTTTTTTGTATTCAACATTCCATTGATCACTGAATCTTTTATAAAAAAGGAGTAGTAGAATGAAGGAGTAATCTACCCTTGTACGGATAAGGTCTGCAGCTTTTTTTAGAATTCTGTCAATGTCACCCCTATTTAGTCTGCCATTCGTAACAGCTTCTGCTGGAGACAAGACTTTATATAGTTTCTTTCTGGAATCTTCTTCACTTCTTGTTACCTCCACTAATTTATTTTTCCTTAGTTCGGAAAGGATAACTTTGACTTGATCTTCACTATCCCCAAAGCGGTTTTTTAAAGTTAAAATTGCGTCTTCAAACCCAAATAAATCAGTTTTATATTGATCTGAAAGAGCTAAGAATCTGTTGTGTATCCAGTTGGGTATACTCATTTTAGGTAATGTAATTTATTTTTGCTTTACGCATTATAGATGAGGTAGTTAATTTTTGTCAATCCCTCAAATACCATAAGGAAGCGGCTCCTCCTCTCGCCCTGTTGGGGGATAATTTCCCTTAAAGGAGGGCTCCCATCAGTTAAAACTTAACTGATGGGAATTTGTAGCAGCATATAGGTACGTACAATAAAAATAATTTTCTGCTAAAATGTGAGTGGTAGTTTTCGCGCTGGGTTGGGTGGGGAAAGAAAACATTTTGACTTTTTGTTTTTCTTGTTTTGCCTGTACCGATTTTATCGGGACTATAAATAATAAAAATCGCGCGCGCAAAAATTACATAGAGCGAGGACGTGAAGCGGCCGAGCCCTTCGACAGGCTCAGGGTAAACGGATAGGAGGCGGGCCTACCGATTCGACTTGAAGCGAGTTCGGATTTTTTTAAAAAGGTCGGCCAAGGTAAGAAACACTTCTCAGACCCAGTAGGCAACGAAGAAAGCTATCCCATTTCCTGTTGTAAAAAAAGCGATCATCACCATGACTTCACAAAAACCCTCTTGACAAGACATTAGCAGTAGATGTATTATAGTGCTAAATTCCAGGTAAAGGAAGGAGGTGAACAGAGTATGGCATTTGATCTTGTTCGTACTTTTCCATCCTTAAGAGTTCCGTCTTTTTGGGATGAGGACGACGAATTAATGACTGCGGGAAATACCCCAAGTGGTCTTTCGGTTTCCGAAGACGAAAAAAATGTGTTTGTAGAAACCGCACTTCCAGGTGTAGATCCTAAAGACGTTGAAATAACCTTTGACAAAGGAATTTTATGGGTAAAAGGAGAAACACAGCAAGAAGAAAAAAAGAAAAAATATTATCGAAAAGCAACAAGCGCTTTCTCGTACCGAGTAGCAATTCCGGGAGATGTTGATCCGAATGTAGAACCAGAAGCAACGTGTAAAAATGGCGTTATGACCATTACCTTTGCGAAATCTCCTGCTTCACAACCTAAAAAAATTGCGGTTAAATCAAGTAAGTAATCGTTTCGAGGTACTGAAAAGGTATCGGATAAACAAAATAGAAAATAAAATTCGCAGAAAATAGTTAGCGTTTTGGAGATTGTTTTTTTCTTCGTGCTTTTCCGCCAGTTCCCACTTTTCGACGTTCTCTCGCTCGCGCATCGCGGGTTAAATAACCTTTTTTTTTGAGAATAGACCGATGTTTTTCATCTACATGTGCTAATGCCCGAGAAATCCCATGAATAACAGCATCTATCTGCCCTTTTGGTCCTCCACCTGCTACTTTTACGGTAACAGCATATCTATTGAGTGCATTAGTAATCCGAAGTGGCTCAAGATATGCTGCTTTTGCAACATCTCCGGTAAAATAGTCTTCTATTGGCCGTTGATTGACATAAATCTCTCCTTTTTTAACCTGCTGATCACTCCACAGCACTACATCACTTACTTTTGGATATAAGCGTACACGCGCAACTGCCTGCCTGTCTCGACCAACCGCAAATATATATTCATCTTTCCCAGCTTTGGGAGAGGTATTTTCTGTTTGGACTTCTTGTTTTTTGGCAACTCTTGGCATAATCTATATGTTATTGAACGCTTTTTCCTTCTTGTCTGTAGTTTTATCGAAGGAACTTGTCTTAAGCTCCTCGAGTCTGAACGACTTCGGAGTCGAAGACTTGTCGAAGGAACTTGTCCTGAGCTTGTCGAAGGATTGACTTTTAAATTTATCTTTGTAAGGATACTCACTACCTACAAATACCAATAATCGTTTAAGCATCGAATCTCGTAACCGATTTTGAGGCAGCATTCCTTTTACTGCATGAAGGACAATATCCTCTGGTTTTCTTTTTCTTAATTTTTGCAATGTTTCAATTTTAAGTCCCCCTGGATATCCAGAATATCGATAGTACTTTTTTTTCAATTCTTTGTTGCCACTTACTGCTACATCTTGAGCATTAACTACTACCACATAATCACCACAGTCTAAATTGCGCACAAAGTATGCTTTTGACTTTCCCATAAGAAGTTCTGCTATTTGTGTCGAAATCCTTCCCAATGTTTTTCCTTTTACATCAACTATATGCCAATTCCTTTTAATATCTGACATTTTGGTTGCGCGTATCATTTACTTTTTTCCTCCTGTATCTTTGGTTTTCTACTGCGTTTCTTTGCGGTTGTTGATTTTATTTTTTTAGTTTCTGCTTTTAACACTACTTCTTTTTTCTCCTTTTTAAGTACTGCCTTTTCTGTTTTTTGTGTATCGTTTGAAACTTCAGTGTCCATTTCTACCCACTCTATTTGAACCAATGGTGCATTATCTGCTAATCGTCTTCCCAGCCGAATCATTCGTGTATACCCACTCGTGCGTGCTTGAAATCGTGGAGCAACTTCAGTCATTAATTTTTCAATGGCTTGAGGAATTAAATATACTTGTAGTAAATTCGCAATATTGTTTCCTCCTTTTTTTGCTTTTGTTACTAAAGAGTCTATTTCTCCTTTAATGGCCTTTGCTTTTGCTTCGGTTGTTTTAATTCGCCCGTACAAAACAAGAGACGACAGCAGACTCTTAAAGAGTGCTTTTCGTTCATTTATGTCTCGCTTGAATTTTCTTCCAAAAACATTTTTCCTCATAAAAAAACACGAACAGACACGAAAAGTTGTGGCACTTAGTGTCTTATTCGTGGCTTTTAGTATTAAACGGATAAAGAAATTCCCTTTTCTCTCAGTTTTTCTTCAATAACGCTAATTGATTTTCCACCCATGTTGCGCATTGACATTAATTCCTTACGTGGAGTCCCAAGCAGTTGTCCTAATGTTTCAATACCACCGTTGCGAAGACTGTTATAAATACGGGTGGGAAGATCTAATTCGTCGACAGTAAGCTTTAATATATCCTCAGATACGGCAGGGCTAATTGCAACTCCTTCGGATGTTACTGCTGTTTTTGGCTCATACAGATGAAAAAAGTAGGATGCAAGAATTTTTGATGCTTCTTCTAAGGCTGGGCGTGGATGAACCGTGCCATTTGTCCAAATCTGAAGCACTAACTTATCCAAGTTAGTTTGTCTACCGACACGGGTTGCTTCAACCGAGTAATTAACTCGTCTAACAGGAGAAAACAATGCATCTGTTGGAATCATTCCAAGACTTGTTGATTTCTTTTCTTCGCTTAAGTGATACGCATAGCCTTTTTCAACAGTTAATTCCATATCCAATTTTCCTTTTCTATCGGATATTGAACATAAATAATGATCCTTATCAATTATTTCAACATTTTCAGGCACCTCTAGATTTGATGCGGTAACTTCTTTTGCTCCTTTGACTGACAATCGCAACGTTGCCGATGTTTTCGTGTCAAGAAGCTTAACATTTAGTTGTTTTATGTTGAGTAGTAAATCTACAACATTTTCCTTGATACCAGCAATGGTTGAGAATTTATGCTTTACCCCAGCAATTTTCACAGAGGTTACTGCAGCACCTGGAAGAGAGGTAAGTAACACTCTTCGTAGCGCATTTCCCATCGTATGACCATATCCCGGCTCTAACGGCTCGATCACGAACTCTCCATAATCGTTGGTTACTGTTTGTTCTTTTACTTTAAATGTAGGCTCCTTCATAAAAGTCTCCCTATTGTACCACTATCTTGAATAATATTCAATAATCAGTTGAGTATTGAATGGTACCTGAATATCTTCACGTTTTGGCATACGCACAAGCTTTCCAGCCGGACCTTTTTTGTCAAGAAATGGTAACACCACGCTCGATTCCTGTAGGGACTTTATAACAACTGGATTTTTTTGCATTGATTCAGACAGAGAAATAACGTCATTTATTTTAATAAGATATGAAGGAATGGTTACTTTTTTATTATTGACTCGTATATGTCCATGCGTGACATACTGTCTGGCTTGATATCGTGTCTGAGCAAGTCCCAAACGGTACACAAGATTATCAAGTCGTGTTTCCAGTAAAGAGATAAGCATCTCTCCTGTTTCTCCTTTTCTTTTTTGAACATCCTGGACTATCCGCTTAAATTGCTTTTCGAGTAACCCATATACTGCTTTTGCTCGCTGCTTCTCCCGAAGTTGTAGTCCAAATTCTGAAAGCTGTCTCTTTCTCCTTGCTCCATGAACTCCTGGAGGAACGTTTAATCGACGCATCAAAGACGTGGAAGTTTTATCTAAAATATTTATTCCTTCCCGTCTTGCTAATCTATGTTTAGGTCCAGTATATCTAGCCATTAGACTCTCCTTTTTTTTCGTGCCCGCGGCCCATTATGTGGAATTGGTGTTACATCAGCAATAAGAGAAATTGAAAGCCCTGCGCTTCTGATTGCCCGAAGAGCTGAATCACGACCGGATCCTGGCCCTTTCACAAACACTTCTACGGTTTTAATACCCTTGCCCATTGCTCTTTTGGCGGCGTCTTCCATCGCAAGAGTAGCAGCATAAGGAGTTGATTTTCTCGTCCCTTTAAAACCCCGAGCTCCCGAGGAACTCCATGAAACAGTATCCCCTTTATCATTAGTAATGGTTACCAATGTATTATTAAATGTGGCAGTAATAAATGCCTTTCCCGAAGGAGTAATTGTTATTGAGGTTTTCTGCTTTGTTTTTGTTGGTGTTTTTTTAGTATCTGCCATATGTTAATCTAGATTTACTTTTTTGGTGCGGGAGCTGTTGCAGTAGGTTTCTTTGCATCAATTCCCATTTTTGCTGGAACTTCTTTTTTGATTGCACCAATAGTAACTCTTTTTCCTCGCTTTGTTCGAGCATTTGATCTGGTTCGTTGTCCTCGAACTGGCAAATTTCTACTGTGTCTGATTCCTCGATATGCCCCTATTTCTTTTAATCGACGAATATCTGAAGTTACCTGAGCACGTAAGTCTCCTTCTACTTTATATTCTTCAAGCGCTTTCTGTATTTTCTTTTGTTCACCTTCGGTAAGCGCCTTGACTCTTTTTGCAGCGTCAATACCTGCTTTTGTAAGCACTCCTGACACATTACCTCGACCTATTCCGTAGATATAGCAAAGCGCAATGTCTACTCGTTTCTCATCTGGTATATTGATTCCTGCAATACGCATAATTTATTACCCTTGTCGTTGTTTATGACGAGGATTATCACAGGTAATACGGATCACTCCTCGTCGTTTAATAATTTTGCACTTGGCGCACCGTGGTTTGATACTTGCTTGAACTTTCATGGTTTTGTTTTTTTTATATATCTTCATCACTTAATAGATTACAACCTACACTTTTTTGGCAGAATTCAAAAACGAAGTAATGAAGAGCATTTATAGTCTTCTAATTATTCTTCCTTTTGTTTTATCGTATGGCGTCATTTCGACTAATACTCTATCCCCTGGTAAAATCCGCACAAAATGTATGCGCATTCTCCCAGAAAGATGACACAAAATAACTGTCTCATCTGGAAGTTTAACCCGAAACAATGTGTTTGGAAGGAACTCTGTTACCAATCCTTCAATCTCAACCGACCCTTGATGAGTCATACATGACAAAATTCGAAATGCGAACCTCGAATTTCGAACTAACAATTATTATACCAAATTATCCTATAAAGAGCAACAATTACTTTGTAAGCACGAGAGGCTCACCTTGAGTAATCGCAATGGTCCGCTCAAACACTGCGGATATGGTTCCATCCTTTGTTTTTATTGTCCACCCATCATTATTGGCATATATCACGTCTTTTTTACCCATATTATAAATAACCTCCACGGCAATAGTCATACCTTCTGTAAGAAAAGGTGTAGAAGAAATAGATCTGCGTAAAAACCCTGGAATTTCTGGCTCTTCATGGAGGTTTCGGCCAACCCCATGTCCAACCAGTGTTTCAACAATTGAGTACCCTTTTGCTTCTACGATATCTTGGATTGCTTTTGAGATGTTTCCTACCCGATTACCTGCTTGAGCCTGCTTAATTCCCGCTTTCAGCGCCTCTTTCCCCGTTTCTAGAAATTGGGTAACTTTTTCATCACTTCTGACTTTTGACTTCTCACTTTTAACTTGTATCGTCTCTGACATATCTGTATGAAAGCCTTTGTAAAATACTCCACAATCAATACCAATAACGTCACCTTCTACAAGAGCATACGAAGAAGGAATTCCATGAACCACGACATCGTTTGTGGAAACGCAGATGGTGTGATGGTACCCAGAAACTTTTTGGAAACCAGGCTCACCGCCATGTTCATGAATCAGTTTTTCCGAAAGCGCATCTAATTCCAATTCGGTAACGCCAGGTTTTACATGATCTAATACTTCCCACAAGACATCGGCAAGAATCTTGCCTCCTTGCTGCATAATCTCAATCTCTTCTGGTTTTTTAATGTAAATCATCTGTCTTGGTTTTCTTTGAATATTTGATCTAATGCACTATCAATTTTTTCATGCAGCTCTTGTAGATTATCTGAGTTATTTTCTATAAGAAAATCTGCGATTGCAATTGGCCCGCCTTTATTTAACTTCTCTATCTCTGCTTTATCTCGCTCTTTAGCTTCAATCAGGCTTAATGGACGAACAAATCTAGCAGATAAGCGTTTATATCTAATGTTTGGCTGCGCATATATACATACCAGTATCAGATTATCAAACTGTCTGATTAAATACTTATATTCTTCCCATGAGTATAATCCATCAATGGCAACTACAGGATGTGTTTTTGTCAATTCTCTAATCTTTGGCTCTGATTTAATGGCATATGCTTCCATGCCTAACTCTTTACGTAAGTTCTCTCGTGCTAAGCGTTCATTTTCAGGGGTAAGTGGAAGTCCTTTGGAAGAAACACTATCATCAGTAATCTGTCCAAATCGAACAAATGGAATTCCTTTTGTTTTTAAATAAGCAATCACTTCGCTTTTCCCCGCCCCAGGCATTCCAACAATTGCTAATAATATTGAATTACTCTCTTTTTCTCCCATCTATCTTCTCCATAATCTCTTGGTGAATTGCTTCTATGGATTGTTCACCATTAATTTTTACCAGGAGCTTTTTTCTTTCATAATAGTCCAAAACTGGTTTGGTCAGTTGGTGAAATAATTCAATTCTTCTTTGAATCGCAGAAGGAGTCTCATCATGGCGTACTTCGCCATTTCTAAAGGACAGTCTTTTGAGTGCCTCCTCGTCAGATACTTTCAAATAGACTACATGATCTATTCCGTTTTTAAAGCGCTGGGCTTGAACAAGAGTGCGTGGAAACCCGTCTAAAATATATCCTTTTTTATATTCGGGTTTTTTAAGGTACTCATCAACAATTGTAAGCGTTTTTTCGTCTGGAATCAGGTATCCTGCGTTCATTGTTTCTTTAATGTATCGTCCTAAAGAAGAGTGTTCTTTAGCAATTGCTCGGAAGATATGGCCTGTTGATAAATACGGAATACGCAATTTTTGCGACAAAAGATTTCCTTGTGTTGATTTTCCAGAACCTTGAATACCAATAATAATTATTTTCATCTTAGTTAATAAATCGATCGTAATTTCTCATGACTAATTGCGCTTCTATTGATTTTACTGTCTCAAGTACCACACTTACTACTATCAAAATTCCAGTTCCTCCTAACAATAGTGTTTCAACCCCCGTTACAGCACGAGCAATACTTGGAGAAATTGCAATGATTCCTAAAAATAATGCGCCTGCTAAGGTAATACGCGTCATAATATAGTTTAGATATGAGGAGGTTTGGATACCAGGACGAATTCCAGGAATAAATCCACCATGTTTTTGTATTTCTTCCGCAATCTTTTTAGGATTAAATACAACTGCCGTATAAAAATAGGTAAATCCAACAACCAACAGAAAGTAGACACCGTTGTACAAAATACTATCTGGATTAAATGAGGTAGAAATAAACGATGCAATCTCTTTTAAAAATGGGTTTGGAACAGTTGTTAAGTAATTGGAAATAAGCGACGGGAACAAAACCAACGATACCGCAAAAATAATAGGAATAACACCTGCTTGATTGAGGCGGAGTGGAAGATGGGTTGATTGCCCGCCATATGATTTGTTTCCTCTCATACGTCTGGCATAATGTACCGTAATTTGCCGTGTCGCTTCGTTAATAAGTACAATCGCAGCAATCATCAAGAGCCCCAAGCTTAGAAACATAACAATATTAAACATATTTTCCGAAGACACGGTAGTGGCAGTTTTACCAAAAGTAACTGGTATGCTTCCCACAATTCCTCCAAAGATAAGAAGCGATATGCCGTTGCCTACACCACGTTCTGTGATAAGCTCTCCGAGCCAAACTAAAAGCATAGTACCAGCAACCATGGTAGTAATAAATGAGATTAAATAGATAGGAGCTAAATTGCCAATAATTCCTTGATTTCGAAGAAGAGCATACATACCCACCGCTTGCAAACACGCAAGAGGAACTGTCAACAAACGCGTATACTGGTTAATCTTTTGTCTCCCTTGCTCGCCTTCTTTTGAAAGCGCTTCAAGTTTAGGAAAAGCCATGGTCAGTAACTGCAATATAATCGATGCGTTAATATACGGATTGAGCCCAAGTGCCATGACCGAAAAATTTGCCAGCGTCCCACCAGAAAAAATATCTAAAAGACCTAAAAACTGATTTTGTTCAAACAACACTTTTAAACTTGCGATATTTACCCCTGGAACTGGAATATGAGCAAATATTCTAAAAATAGTAAATACAAATGCGGTAAAGAGAAGTTTTTTTCGTATGTCTTGCGCACGAATACTATTTCGAAAAAATCGTAACAAATCGTTCATGAAGTATTAAAGCTTTATTTCTCCGCCGGCTTTTTTTATTTTTTCTGCTGCTCCTTTGGAAACAGGAATTTGGTCGATAGTTAAAGGAATCGAAAGCTCTCCATCTCCTAATATTTTAACACCGTATTCTTTTGCATGACGAGCGTCAACGATTTTTTTATCAATGAGCGTTTGTAATGTAACTGTTGCTTCTTTCTCAAGAATATTTAAAATCTTAACATTTAAAATAACTGGTTTTTTCTTAAAGGATTTATTTTTCCCTTTTCCACGCCGAAATGGCAATCGCTTAATAAGTGGCAATGCCCCTCCTTCAAAAGAGAGTGGGATATGGCCACGCGCTTTTTGCCCTTTTGTCCCTCGACCTGCTGTTTTTCCACGACCAGAACCATGCCCTTGACCAACTCGTCGTTTCTTTTTTACTGTTACTTTGGCAAGATTACTTAGATTCATGCATTATTCCTTTCGAATTCATTTTTGCATATCGTCTTGCAATCTCTTGCAATGCTTGAAGAGTTGCATATACGTTTGATGCTTGATTTTTTGTTCCTAATACTTTTGAGGAAATATTCAAAATACCCGCAGCAGCCACAACACTTCTGACTGCTCCTCCTGCGATAACACCACTTCCTGGCGGGGCGGGTTTAAGCAGTATTTTTGCTGCGCCAACTTTTATTTGTATTTCAAAAGGTATAGAACCACGAATAATTGGAACTTTTATTAGATGTTTTTTTGCAAATGCTATTCCTTTTTTGATCGAGGAAGATACGTCTGGAGCTTTTCCAAGACCTACTCCAACCCGACCTTTTTTATCGCCTACCACAACTAATACAGAAAAACCAATTTTGTTGCCACCTTTTGTTTTTTTAGAAACACGGTTTACTTGAATAATATCCTCTGCAAATTCACTTCTTATAAATTCTGTATTCATTAAAACTTTAGTCCTCCTTCTCGTGCCCCTTGGGCCACTGCCTTAACAACTCCATGGTATGCATAGGATCTTCGATCAAAAACTACTTGGGCTATTTTTTTTTCTAATGCTTTCTGCGATGTGAGCAAACCAAGCTTATGGGCTTTTTCTAATCGAGATATTTTTCCGCTTTTACTACCTAAAAGGTGCTTTTCAGAAATACCCACAAGAGTTTTTTGTTTCGCATCGTCAATAATTTGTGTATAAAGATATCGATTCGATCGATAGACCAGCAGTCGTGGCCTATGAAATGAACCTCGTAAAGATGTTTTTATCTTTCTTGTACTCATTTATTTTCCTCCTACTGCTTTTGCAGCCTTTCCTGCCTTTCTTCTAATCCGTTCTCCTTGATATGAGATACCTTTTCCTTTATATGGTTCTGGTGGCCGAATCCCTCGTATTTGGGCAGCCTTGTTTCCTACTTTTTCTGCATCAATTCCAGAAATACTAATAACGTTTTCAACAACTTTAAATGTGATACCTTCTCCTGCTGACACTTTCACTGGATGAGAGAATCCAACCGATAATACTAAATCATTGCCAGATACTGATGCTCTATATCCAACACCTGACAATTCCAGTTTTTTTTCAAACCCTTCACTTACTCCTTGTATCATATTTGCTAGTTGAGCACGGACAAGCCCAAAAAGAGCATCTATATTTTCCCCACTTCCCTTTGGCGCAACTTTTATTTTCCCTTCATCAACTTGTACGTTAATCCCCAAAGGAATCTGATAATATGTTGTTCCCTTTTGCCCTTGGACAGTTACGGTGCTACCATCAACGGTAACTGTTACATTATCTTTTATGGTAACTGGCATTCTTCCAATTCTTGACATATTACATCACCTCAAATAATAACTCTCCACCTGTCTTCTCTTTGAGCGCTTCTTTATCTGTTAAAACTCCTTTATTAGTCGACAAAACCAATGTTTTCATTCCTCGTCTTTTTCTTTTTACAATCTCTGGTATCCCCACATATATTCTTAAAGACGGCTTTGAGACAAGAAGAATATCTGTTAATACTGGCACCCGATTTTCATATCTAACTTTTCCAACTAATACTTTCTTCCCATCAACAGTGTCCTCTTGTACAGACTCTAAGAAACGTTTTTGTACTAATACCTCTGCTATTTCCTGTCCAAGACGAGAATAGGGAAGTTTTACCTGTTTTCTTTTGGCCATTGCGGCATTTTTTATACGAGTAACAATATCTGCAACTAGATAATTCATAGTATTTTACCAACTGGCTTTAAGCACGCCTGGTAATTCTCCTTTCATGGCAAGCTCTCTAAAACACATTCTGCATAATCCAAATCTTCTCATATAACTTCTGGAGCGACCACATATATTACATCTGTTCCGCCCTCGAACTGCAAATTTTTGTTTTTTCTTAAATTTAACAATATCTGAAACTTTCGCCATAGTTAGTGTAAACCTCCCTGTCTTTTTCTTTCTCGTTCAAATGGCATACCAAGAGATTGAAGAAGTGCTATTCCTTCTGCATCATTTTTTGCTGAGGTTACAATATTTACTTCAAGTCCTTGCACTTTCTCAATTTTTCCCGGATCGATTTCTGGAAACATTGCGTATTCACTAAATCCTAACGTATAATTTCCATGTCTATCAAAACTTGTTTTGCGCATACCACGAAAGTCTCGCAGTCGAGGTAACGTCACTGAAATAATCTTGGTAAGAAAATCATACATTCTTTTCCCACGAAGAGTTACCACCACGCCAATTTTATCTCCTTCTCGCAGTTTGAAACTTGCGATAGATTTTTTTGCAGCAGTGATTTTAGGTTTCTGTCCTGTAATTTGTGCAATAATTTCTCCTGCTTTCTCTACGCTTTTTTTGTCGGAAAGAGCATCTTTTACCCCCATATTAATCACCACTTTTACGACCCGTGGTACAGCCATCGGATTTTTAATTCCTAAGCTCTTCTGTAATTTTGGAACTATTTCTTCTTGAAATTTTCTTTGTAATTCTCCCATATTTTTTATTTCCTTCTTATAGTACTTGATTACATTTCTTACATACCCGCACTTTTGTATCGTTTTGCGTTACAAATCCAATCCGTGTTTGCACATGACATTTTGGACAAATAAGTGCCACTTTTGCTACAGGTAAAGGTTTGATAATGGTTATAATTTCTGATTTCTCACGAGCAGTTCGCCTCTTTTTATGACGTTTATAGGTATTAATGTTTGCAACCAAGACTAAATCTTGCTGTGGAAAAACTTTTTCCACTTTGCCTGTTTTCCCTTTTTCTTTTCCAGTTACTACTTTTACCTCGTCTCCTACTTTAAATTTCATAAACGTTCCTTTTTATACTAATTCTTGCGCCATACTGGCTATTTTTGAAAATCCTTTGTCTTTTACTTCTCGAGCTATTGGACCAAAAATTCGCGTGGATCGAGGATTTTTATCCTTAGGATTATCAATAACAACTGCAGCATTGTCAGAAAATCGAACATATGATCCATCATCTCGTTTGTGTTCTTTTCTTGCTCGCACCAGAACTGCCTTTACAATCTCTCCAGTTTTAACTTGTCCTGTTGGAATAGCTTGTTTCACCACGCAGTTTAATATATCTCCTATGTAACCAAATTTCCGTTTTGAACCACCAAAAATATGAATTACCATAAGAGACTTTGCTCCTGAGTTGTCTGCCACATCAAGCATTGTTCTGTGTTGTATCATTTTATTTTCTCCTTTTGAATAACTTCTTGTACTTTAAAATATGTATCTTTTGACACTGGCGCAGTTTCTACAATCAGTACTTGATTCCCAACAGCAAGACTTTTATTAGTAGTATGTGCTTTGTATTTCTTACTTCTTGTTATCAACTTTTTATATATTGGATGCGGTCTTTTAGACATCACTTCAACAACAACAGTATTGTGCATTTTTACTGATGTGACTTTCCCGCTAAGCGTTTTCATACTTCAACTCCTTCCGCCTTATAGCTGTTAAAATCTGAGCAATATCTTTGCGTTTGAGAAATATCGCTCTGGTATTTTTTAACTTATACTGTACTTTGTCAAGCACAAGCTGCCATAAGGTTTTTTTTGCTTCCGTAAGCAATGCTTTGAGCTCTTCTATCGTTTTTGTTTCTAATTCTTTTTTATCTTTTGTTTTCATAGCTGTTATTTTTCTACAATTCGTGTTGGCAATCCAAGTTTATGAGATGCGAGCCGCAACGCAGCACGAGCAATATCTCTTGATACGCCCCCCATTTCAAATAATACACGTCCTGGCTTGACTGTGGCTACATATTCATATACATCTCCTTTCCCGCCTCCCATTCGAGTTTCTGCTGGTTTTTTCGTAATCGGCTTATCTGGAAAAACACGAATCCAAAGTCGTCCGCCACGCTGTGTAAAATGTGTAATTGCCCGCCGTGCAGCTTCTATCTGACGACTTGAAATCCAACCAGTACCTTCTGATGTTAAACCGTATTCTCCAAATGCAATGTGCGTGCCACTTTGAGAATTACCTTTTAATTTTCCTCTAAATTGTTTTCTATATTTTACCCGTTTTGGAACTAACATATGCTTTTAACTTACTTTTCCTCTCCTGTATTGATCCATACTTTTACTCCTATATATCCTTTTTTTGTTAATGCTGGCATACTGGCAAAATTAACTCTTTCTCGAATGGTAGAAAGAGGAACAGTTCCTTTTTGAATTTTTTCTCTCCTTCCAATTTCTGCACCTGCGATACGACCAGCCAGTAGAATACGCACTCCTTTTCCACCCGCAGCCATTACTCGATCTGCTGCTTGAACAAGAATTCGTTTATATGGCAAGCGACGAGCAAGTTGATCCACAATTGTTCTAGCGACTAGATAGGCATCAAGACTAGGTTCTTTTATTTGTTCAATACGAATTTCAAGTTTGGGAACATTTTTTCCTTTTGTAGAGTCTGTAAGAAAAGTCATGAGAAATTTTTTTAAATCTTCTAATCCGGTTCCTGCTCTTCCAATTACCATACCAGGCCGTGATACATAAATAATGACTCGTATGCTATTGATTGATCGCTCAATTTCAACACGTGAAATACCGGCTGTTTTTAACCGATCCATAATTGCCTTTCGAATACGTTGATCCGAAAGTAGAATGTCTTTGTATCTTCTCTCATCAAACCATCTACTATTCCATGTATATAATGTCCCCAGTCTTAATACTTGTGGATTAACTTTCTGTCCCATGTAAACCTCCTTCTAGTATTACTTTAATCGTGCTACTTCTTTTTTTATACGGATGTACTCTCCCTCTTGTTGAAGGACGATACCTTTTAAACGACTGCCCTTCATATACCTCTACTCGTTTAACGATTAACTCTTCTGTAGTAAGCTTCGCATTGTGAACTGCGTTTGCTATAGCGCTTTTGATTGTTTTTCGAATCGCCTCAGCTGCTCTTTTTCGAAGAACCGAAAGCATATTCACTGCATCAAGAGCAGATTTTCCAGATAAGGTACCCGCGACCAATCTCATCTTGCGTGGACTCATTCGTACTGATTTGCTTACTGCTACTATTTCCATATTTTCTTAAGTTTTCTAGTCTTGACCTCTTAACTTTTATGTTTTTGATATTTCTCGAGCGACTACGCGCCCGTGACTTCGAAAGGTTCTCGTTGGCGCAAACTCACCAAGACGAT
>CAZVON010000007.1:0-19727 GCA_964628435.1 uncultured Gammaproteobacteria bacterium | reverse complement strand
TCCAACCATTGCTTCGATCACAAATATATTCATAAATATTCTTCCATTATGCACAGCAACCGTATGTCCAACAAACTCCGGAGGAATCTGGCAAGCCCGCGCCCATGTCTTAAGAGGAGTTTTTTCTCCAGTCTGTTTTTGTTGTAAAATCTTTTTCATTAATTTTTCATCAACGTATGGTCCTTTTTTTGCCGATCTACTCATTCTTATTTTTTCCTCCTTTGAATGATATATTTGTCTGAATATTTGTGTGGTCTTCGCCGTTTTCCAACCGCTGCTCTTCCCGCATACGTTTTTGGTGTTTTCATGCCGATTCCGCTTCTTCCTTCTCCTCCACCATGTGGATGAGATCTTGGATTTTGAGCAACTCCACGAACTGTTGGCCGAATACCCATGTGTCTCTTGCGACCTGCTTTACCAATTACTTTGTTTTTCGCATCAATATTGCCAAGCTGACCAACTGACGCAAATCCTGCAGAAAGAACTTTTCTAATTTCTCCAGAAGGAAGTTTTAAATGAACATAATTTCCTTCTCGAGCTTGTATAATAGCAGCCGTACCTGCTCCTCTGGCTAATTGGCCTCCTTTTCCTGGAGTCAACTCCACATTATGTACAAAGGTGCCAATTGGAATTGACGCAAGTGGCAATGCGTTTCCTACTTTAATGTCAACATCCTTCCCAGAAAAAATAGTATCGTTTACGTTAAGCTCTAACGGTCTTAATATAAAACGCTTTTCACCATCTGCATAGTGCACGAGTGCTATTTCTGTATTTCTGTTTGGATCGTATTCAATAGCAATTACTCTTCCCAAAACTCCGATTTTATCACGTTTAAAGTCAATGGTACGCACATATCGTTTGTGTTCTCCTCCTTGGTGCCTTACTACTACTTTTCCACTCACGTTTCGTCCTGATTTCTTTTTTTTAATTGTTTTTAGCTTCATTTGTTTTCTCCTGTATTAAAAACACTGATTGTTTCTCCTTTTCTTACCTTCACTCCTGCTTTTTTCCATGGCGATTGCCGTTTGGTTGTTCGCCGGCTGCCAACCCTTTTACTTTTTCCTTTCATAATATGTGTTGCAACATCAACCACATGAATCCCAAACGCCTGTTCCAAAGCCCGTGCTATTACAGGCTTAGAAACATGGGTTGCTACCTGAAAGGTAAACTTTCCTTCCTTGGCTTCTCTCATTGATTTTTCTGTAACAATTGGTCGTATAATAACCCTATGAATATCCATGTTATATAAATGTTTTCTCAAGCGTTTGTATTGCTTCTTTCATAAACAGGAGCGTACGATGCTTTAACACATCGTAGGTATTCAACTGCGATGCTACCATGTACTCAACTCCTTGGATATTACGTGATGCTTTCATAACCGCATCAACAGATTTTTTTGCATGCACTTCATACTTTGGAAGGACAATTAAAATATTTTTTTTATGATTATTCATTCCAAGTTTTTCTATAACTTGAACCATTACTTTTGTTTTTGGTCCAAGAGATTCAAGCCCAGATACTACTTTTATCTCACTTTCTTGATACTTTGCCGACAATGCAGAAAATAGTGCTGCTTTTCTCATTTTTTTCGGAAGAGAAAGAGAGTAATCTTTCGGTCGTGGTCCAAATACTATACCTCCATGCACAAATATTGGCGCTCGTTTTGATCCGTGACGCGCTCGACCGGTTCCTTTTTGTTTATAGATTTTTCGAGTTGAACCACGCACTTCTCCTCGTGTCTTGGTTGATGCGGTTCCACTGCGTTTATTTGCTAAATACACGCGCACCGCTTGGGCAATTAACGCTTTATTTACTTTTGTTCCAAATATGTTTTTTGGCAAATCTATTGTATCAACTACTGTACCAGTAGTATCATACACCTGTGCTGAAACAGAACTTGCTCTTTGATTTTTTGAAACTGCAGTTTTTATCGGCATTGCTGCCTCATATGTATCTGCACTATTCTTTTTAGCTCTTTTTGTTGGAGCTTTAGAACTTGTTTGTTGTACTGATTGTATACTTTTACGCGGCATGTTTTTCTCCTTCTTGTTTTTGTGTTTCTTCTATTGTTACTTTATACAAAGGGACAAATTTATTGACTTCTCCTACTTTTTTAATAACTACCACGCTATTGCTGCCGCCTGGCACTAATCCTTTAATCAATACCGTATTTTCCAAAACATCGATGACTTGTAAATTCCGAACCGTAACCTGCTTCTGACCCATGCGACCAGCCATTCGCTTACCTTTATACACTCGTCCAGGCGTAGTTGTTTGTCCAATAGATCCAGGTGCTCGCTCTCGATCTGATTGCCCATGAGTTCTGGGTCCTCCGCGAAAACCGTGTCGTTTAACCACTCCTGCGTACCCTTTTCCTTTCGATACACCGGTAACATCTACAATATCTCCTGGTTTTAAAACATTCTGTACTAAAATTATCTCTCCGACTTTCGGTAGTTGATCTAGAGTTGTATTTTTTGCTTTAATTCTTACTTCACGTAAAAATTGAGGGGCCTTCTCTAGCTTTGCCCCTCGAATATTTCCTCTGTCTGCTTTTGTTGAATGTTTTTTTGTGTCAATACCAAGCATAACAGCCCAATAGCCATGCTGATCTGCAGTTTTTACGCTCACCACAGGCAAAGGTGGAACTGTAATTCCTGTCACTGGAACTCTTATTCCATTTTCTAAAAACTTTTGTGATTGATCATGTTTTTTTCCAATAATTGCGCTTATCATAAACAAAAAAAGGTAGCCCACCTTCGGCTACCTGCTCATTACTTTCGTGCGTAAACCGTGAACCGAATTAGGCTGCAATCACCTCCATAGTAATTTGGTAATTATACCACATCTAGCCACAAAAACATATCCAATGTATGCCTATTACATTTTAATCTCAACGTCGACCCCAGCTGGCAGCTCTAGATGAGTAAGACTATCTATGGTTTTATCTGTTGGTGAAACAATATCGATAAGTCGCTTATGGACCCGAATCTCAAAGTGATCTCGGGCATCTTTATCAATAAAAGGCGACTTGTTAACTGCATATACGCTTCGCTGTGTAGGAAGGGGTATTGGACCAACAACCTTAGCTCCGGTTCTTATCGCCGTATCTAAAATTTGCTGACAACACGAATCAATGACTCGCGCATCATAACTTTTTAAACGTACTCTAATTCTACCTTTTGGCATATGTTTAAATGTGCTAATAGCTTATTACGCTACCACTGGCATTTTTCTAACCATTCTAAAAGTGCTATTATAGTTTTAGCCTATAAAACTTTCTTTAGATTCTACACTATCTGATCTTAGTTTACAACTAATAATGTGGCTGATAATTTTGGGCAAAAAAAATGACCTTTTCGGTCATCTTCTGATATTACCTGCGCTCTTTTACGCAATAATCTTGGTAATAACACCTGCGCCAACTGTTTTTCCACCTTCTCGGATTGCAAATCGAAGCCCTTCTTCCAGAGCGACTGGGACGATCAGCTTCACTTTCATCTTTACATTATCGCCTGGCATAACCATTTCTACGCCTTCTGGAAGTGTCACTTCTGCGGTAACATCAGTTGTACGAATATAAAATTGTGGTCTGTATCCAGTAAAAAACGGTGTATGACGGCCTCCTTCTTCTTTGGTAAGGATGTATACTTCTGCTTCAAATTCTTTATGAGGAGTAATGCTGCCTGGCTTAGCCAAAACCTGACCTCTCTCAACATCGTTTTTCTCGACTCCTCGAAGCAAAATTCCAACATTATCTCCTGCTTGGCCTTCGTCGAGCTGTTTTCGAAACATTTCAACCCCTGTTACGACCGTTGATTTTGTTGGTCTAATTCCAACAATTTCGATTGTTTCGTTAACTTTTACTTTTCCTCTCTGGACTCTGCCTGTGACAACCGTTCCTCGACCTTTAATGGAAAATACATCTTCAACCGGCATCAAAAATGGCTTATCGATTTCTCTCTCTGGAGTTGGAATATTGGTGTCAACTGCATCCATAAGAGCCATAATTTGCTTTTCTGCTTCTGCGTCACCATTGAGAGCCTTTAAGGCTGACCCTCGAATAATGGTAACATCATTTCCTGGATATTGATATTTTGTCAAAAGCTCTCGAACTTCCATTTCAACCAAATCCAAAAGCTCTGCGTCTTGCACCATATCAACTTTATTTAAGAAAACAACAAGCGACGGAACGCCAACTTGGCGAGCAAGAAGAATATGTTCACGGGTTTGAGGCATAGGGCCGTCTGGAGCAGATACCACCAAAATGGCACCATCCATTTGTGCAGCACCTGTAATCATGTTTTTTATGTAATCTGCGTGTCCTGGAGCATCGATATGCGCATAGTGCCGTTTGTCTGTTTCGTATTCAAGGTGAGAAATATTAATAGTAACGCCCCGTGCTTTTTCTTCTGGAGCATTATCGATGTCTTCGTATTTCTTAGCCTGTGCCTTTCCTTGCTTTGCAAGCACGGTACAAATTGCTGCGGTCAACGTGGTTTTCCCATGATCAACATGCCCAATAGTACCAATATTAACGTGTGGCTTTGTTCTCTGAAATTTTGTGTCTGCCATACTTTTGCAAGAAAATAAAATGCCTTATCTTCTAAGGCTAATTTGAAATATACACCATTTTGCCTCACTCGTCAATACCCAAAAAAATTACTTATGCGAAGAGTGTTCTTTACGTGAAGAGCGGGATTTTTTAGACGAAGTTGATGTATACAACAGCACAGCAAACCCAATAATCATAATCCAGGTTGCAATGGTAGCCAAGTCTAAACTTTTTAAAATCAATTCCGCATTCATATATTACTCCCTTAACAACAAAAGTGAAAGGTATAAAGCACCTACCATATTACCAAGATATACAATAACAGTCAAGGGATTGATATTTGTGGCAAGAGGAGTAGCAAAAACTGCAACAAACCAAGCTGTGGCAAGACTATTAAAAAAATCGGAGAGTGCTTTTTTCTGATCTTGATTTAAAATAACCCTTATCACAGATGGATTATATCAGATGAATAAAACACGAAAATTCAGTATAATCAGATTATGAATCAAAAGATTTTAGATCACTATCGCACATATAGTCAATTTACGTATCCAGGCCTTTATGAAGATTATTTGAAATCTTTACCAGATGATATTTCAGAACTCGGCCTTTTAGTAAGAAAGCAACTTGTTCATCGAACTACGCTTGAAGCTGGAAACACTGAAAGTAATAAAGATATGAAATATGGAGATATGACTAAAGTGCCTTGGTGGAGACAAGCAGAAGATGACTACTTTAATACCGCTGCTTCCATGATCGCTGAATTATTCAGAAGAGATCAACAAGGGTTTACTTTAGAAAGGAAAGCTGAAGACAAGTTAATTCTCACTTGTCGGCACACAACACTTCTTGTAGCAAGCATTCTCAAAACCAAAGGTATTCCTTGTCGAGTACGCTCAGGCTTTGCACCGTATTTTCCTTTTGAGAAAGGACTCAGTTCAGATCATTGGATAAATGAATATTGGAACGAAAAAGAGAATAGGTGGATAATTATAGATGTTGATGGAAGTTTACATGATACAGGAATTGATATGTATGATATGCCAAAAGATGCTTTTGATTATCCAGCAGTTGCGTGGTTAAAAGTGAGAGAAGGAAAAGTAGATGGAGATCGCTTTGGGAATGCAAAGCCTGCAACTGGATTAAAGGTTATCGGTTGGGCTTTATTTTACGATCTCCATTGCTTAATGAATAATGAAATTATTTACACACATAATCCAAAGTATCTCTATTTCAAATGGGATAGTCTTACCGAAAATGACAGGAAAGAACTTGATGAACTGGCTAAGGTAATGCTTGATCCAAATAAAAACTTTGACAAGTTACAAAAAATCTGGGATACCAAAAAGAAATTTAGAATTCTAACAGGAGGCCTCTTATAGTAAGCAATATACTGTTCAACATACAATATCTGAATCTATATTCAATGCACTAATGAACGATTTTAAAGGTGTTATTATCGAAGAATCACTAAGAAGTAAAGAGACTCTTAAGTCAATTCAAATTCTCTCAACAAAGGTTGAAGAGGTAACACCTGAGCATAAAACTCCCTGGCTCATCAAGTGGACTTTACATACTGTTGAAATTCCGCAAGAAAGAATCGACCGTATTCCAAACGAATTAAAAGACAGTTTAGAAAAAAATCACCCATGGTATATCCATTTATGGAACGAGTCTGAACTCATTGTTCTTTACCACAATAAAATTTTTAAATTCACTCACAACGACAAGGAGAAACGAGTTAAAGCAATTCGCTATGGAGTATCTTTGGGTATTCCAGAGTATCAACTTGACTTTCCAGTAACGCAATAATATGGATTGGTTTTAGATGAAACTATTAATTACTTCTAAAGACAAAAATAACGTATAATGGCATTTGATTATGGAACCAAATTTAATGGGGGAATTCATGTCTTGGTTAAAAAAGGAGAAGAGTACCTTGTGCTTAAACGTCGAGAAAATGATTTTGAAGATGCCTCTTGCTGGGATTTACCAGGAGGAGGTATTGAAGAAGCCGAACAGCCACTCGATGCTGCAGTTCGAGAAACGCAGGAAGAAGCAGGACTTGCGGTACGTATCCACAATGTCATTACCGTCTGGGCAATGAAACTCAGAAATAATCTTTGGTCTATTGAAACACTCGTTGAAGCGGATTATATCTCTGGCACGGTACAACTGAGCAACGAACACCGTGAGTATAAGTGGCTTCGTAAAGAAGACTTAGCAGTACTTGAGGCCAAAGGAGATATTATTATAGAACTTATTAAACATATTGATCAGGTACAGTAAGTTAAAAATAGGAGTAAGCCCAAAGAGCTGTAGAGTGTATTCCTTTTTCCTTTAAGAATTGTTTCTTTGTTGCAATCGACTCAAAATCTTCAAACCATACTACATGTTGCTGAAACAGATTATCTTGATAATCAATTTTTGATTCTGAGGAATCTTCTTCTCGAGTCCTATTACAGACTATAAAAGGGCAGTTATCGATAAACTTTTGTTGTATCTGAAGATACGAAAGTGGTAATGCCTGCTCAATCGTTGAATTTTTATCGGTCACTGTCCAGTCATACCCAAATAACCCAAAGACCACGGTAATTTTTTCTGGCGGCATACTCTTTAGGTAATCACTCATCATCGTTTGAAAATCATATCCATATTGGTTTTTCCCTTTCAGCGGAAAGTTCGGTCCTGGGTTGCCGGCAGATTTATGGAAATCGTATGCCATGACAAATACTCCATCGGTATAATCACTTAAATATTTTACATCATAGGGACGAACTCGATAAAAAACATCTCCATAGAGCGTAATATAAAAGCTTAGATTTTCAGAAAGACTTGCTTTGTAAAAGTCTTTAACAAAACGATTGATTTGTTGAATCACCGAATCAAAAGGTAAGCTTGATACTTCCAAATCTAACACTACTGCCCAAAATCCGTATTGTTTTGCCAAGGTAATGGTTTCTGCTATTAATGGCTTTTGTAAAGACGAATTTTCTAATATTTTAAAATTCAGCGAAGAATCAGTCATTCGTACTACTAAAAGTTTTTTGATATCAGGTGGTGTTTTTTCTATAAATTCCGCAAGCCGTTTATAACCAATTTCTTGTGTGTTAATTCCAGAAAAAGACGGCGTAATACCAAAATAAAGTAAGTGCGTATAATCACTATAGCCTATTGATTCTGTAGATAATCCCCAATATGGAACAAATAATGCATTTTTGATTGTGTTGTCTTTTTTATTTATCACAACCGGCGACGGCGAAGCATTACCGATCGGTGTATACGCTGGAGATTGAGGCTTTGTTGCTTTTTCGTTCCATACCCACATCGCAATACCAATCAAAAAAATCATCCCAACTACTATTTTTTTCACCAAGCTATTATAGCAGTTTATCTGTTATCCAAACGTAAATGCATATAAAAACACGTTTCCTGTTTCAAATTCAAGCTCCAAAAAATGATCGCCAAATTTGTTTTCCAGATCGAGTATATGGTATAGCCTGGGCCTTTCCAAAATTACGTAGCTGTTTTTTACATCTTCTCCAGCATACGCATTTTCAATTTCTTTTCCATCAAGGTAAACTTTGATTCTCTCATGTAGAGTCTGCGGCGTTATAACCAAAAATACTTTATTGGCTAAAAAGTGAAATCTTAATCTCGCACCTTTTGATGGTAATGCGTATTCTTCTTGTAAATCCCAACTGCCATTAAAAGCAATATAATGTTGTGGAATACTTTGTGGAAAGGTAAACTTTCCATGTTGTACTCCTGTGCCAAGTCTTTGTGGCGATGCGAATCGATCAATTCGTGCAAGTCCTAAGTAGGTTTCTGGTGTTTGAGAAACTGTTGCAGTCTCTTGTGGTAAATCAATAATACTAGATGGTACTATTTGTCCTGCTGTTTTTAAAAGCTCCTGAATCGCTCGTTCTGTCTCTTCGTACTCACCTTCTCCAAAATGGGAATAGCGAATCTTTCCCTCATGATCAATTAAGTATTTTGCTGGCCAAAATCTATTGTTATACGCATTCCAAGTTGCATAGTCATTATCCTGCGCAACTGGATAGGCAATGCCAAATTGAGCAATGGCATTTTTGACATTTTGGGTGTTTTTTTCAAATTCAAACTCTGGTGTATGAACACCAATTACTACAAGTCCCGCGTCTTTATATTTTTCATGCCATTTTTTAACATAGGGAAGGGTTCGAATACAGTTAATACAGGTATATGTCCAAAAATCTATAAGAACTACTTTCCCACGAAGCTCTTGCATCTTAAGCGGGTTTTCAAGTACCTGCCTGTCGGCAGGCAAATTGAGCCACTGTGTAATCCCAACAAATTCTGGGGCATTCCCTAAGTAACTGAGTAAACCTTGAGTCTGAAGTTCTTGTTTCATTTCTTCTTTTTTTCCTTGAATAATATCAAGCTGTTTTTGTACTGTTTCGTTGCTTTCAAGATGGTATAAAAAAGTAGAATACGAAGGAAATGCATCTAAAAGTTTTACCTGAAGAACTTTGTCATAATTGGTATAAATGGCAAGTGCAGTAAGAATCATAACCATTCCAAATAGTTTTTGAATATGCAAGGTATATTTTGAAACGAATTTACTCCGATTAAAAAGCCATGATCCAAACAAAGAAAATAGAAATAAGGGAATACCCACGCCTAAAGCAAACGCCAAAGTTACCAATATAATTTGGAAATTTACTGCTTGGGTTGCTGCAAGAGCAGCGATTGTTGCCAGAATTGGGCCAGCACATGGAGACCAAATAAGGCCTAATGAAATACCAGTAATAAATCCACCCAAAAATCCATGATGTGTTGCAATTGGCTTACCACCTATTGTCGTTGCGAGTTTTGCTATTAAGTAATCATACTTAAGAAGCAGTCCTGGAATAATAAGTGTTAAGCCTAAAAACGCAATCGCCACAGATGCAAGAAGACGCAAGATATTAGGGTCAAAATGAAAAATCATGACTAAATAAGAAACGCTTAGCGTAAAAAAAGAAAAACTGAACACTACCCCAAGCGTGATTCCGAAAGGTTTTCTGTGCCCACCAGTTGTAGAAGAAGACAACACAATTGGCAACAGTGGCCAAATACACGGGGCTAGAATGGTTAGAAGTCCAGAAATAAAAGCAAAAAGAAGAAGAATAAGCATAGAAGTTGTTCAATTGCTCAATATCTTACAATGGAGCAATTTGACAATGGATCAATAGCTATAAATTATTATTAATCTGTTTTATCAATTCGTTTCTATCCCATTGCTCCAGTTTCTTTAACACTTCTGTACCATTTTTAAGAATGACCTTTGTATGTTGGTATGTAACTCCGAATTTTTTTGCAAGTTGTTTTTCTGGTTCGTCTGTTTCTGTGTCGTTATAGTTCACACGAAAGCCAATAACCTTATCGGTAGCGAGTGAGTCAAATCCTGCTTGAATTTCTGGAGATTCTGCTCGACAAATTGGGCACCAATTAGCGTAAAAGTCTAAAAAAATAAGCTTTCCCGATTGTAAAGCTTTGTCATAATCCTCTTGATTAAATTCATAATATGGTGAGGATGCACCAGCAAGTAGAGTTCCTGAATACTCATCTTTTAGTATCTTCCCAGTTACTCCAGGCGTAATAAGCGCTTGAAGTCTTTTTTCTTCCCGCAATCGTTGTTGTTCTTTCTGATGTGCTATTTGATTTCGTTTGTTATCAACCAAATAATCCTGTGTTTGCTGAATTTTTGAGAATGCATATAGTACCAACAGTAAAATACTCCCAAAAATCACAGGAACTACATATTTTTTATACATTAGAGTAATTATACACTATCACGCAGAAGCAGCAACTCGACCGGTAAAGGTAGATTTGACAAGCATTTGTTCTTGAATATTTTTAGGAACCTCTTCATAATGAGACGGCTCCATGTAATAGGTTGCGCGACCCTTGGACATACTACGAAGAGTAGTCGCATATCCAGAAAGCTCAGCCAGAGGTACCAACGCCAAAATAACGGTTGATTTATTGCTTTTTTCTTCTGTTCCTAAAATTTGAGCTCGTTTTGCGGATAAATCACCAATAATATCTCCTAAATATTCAGACGGAGTGGTTACCTCGACCTTCATAATTGGCTCAAGAAGGGTAAGGTCTGCTTTTTTGGTTGCCGCCTGAAGGGCTTGAGACGCAGCAATCTTAAAGGCTATTTCTGATGAGTCAACATCGTGATACGAACCATCATAACAAGTAACTTTTATATCAACCAGAGGATATCCAAGCAAAATGCCATTTTCCATTGTTTCGATAACCCCTTTTTCTACTGCTTTTACAAATTCTTGAGGAATAGCTCCGCCTTTAATAGCATCCTTAAATTCAAATCCTTCACCGCGTGGTTTTGGCTCAACTCGTAAAAAACAATGGCCGTATTGACCGCGACCGCCAGATTGACGAATATACTTTCCTTCTGCCTCTGACATTCTTTTTACTGTCTCTTTATAAGCAACCTGTGGCGCACCAACATTTGCTTCTACCCCAAAATCTGCTTTCATGGTGTTTACTTTTACTTCTAGTTGCAATTCTCCAACACCGGAAATAATTGTTTGGCCAGTTTCGTGGTTGGTTTTAACATGAAACGTTGGATCCTCTTCCATTAATCGTTTGAGAGCATAACCAAGTTTCTCCTGATCTGATTTCGTTTTGGGCTCAATAGCTAGTGAAATAACTGGTTCTGGAAATGAAATTTTCTCAAGAACAATTGGTTGTGCCTGATCACATAAAGTGTCTCCAGTACCAGTATCTTTCAGACCTACAATAGCAACAATTTCTCCTGCTTCGGCAACTTTTATTTCCTCCCGTTGGTTTGAATGCATAAGAAGAAGTCTTCCCACGCGTTCCTGAGTATTTTTAGTACTGTTATATATATACGATCCTGAGGTAATTTTCCCCGAATAGACTCTGAAATAGGTCAGTTTCCCAACATGTGGATCGTTTTGAATTTTAAACGCAAGTCCAGACAAAGCTTCGTCTGGAACAAGTTGCCGTACTTCTTCTTCGCTTGTTTTTGGATTTAATCCTTTTACTTCTTTTAAATCCATTGGGGAAGGCAAATAATCAACTACCGCATCAAGAAGGGGTTGAACTCCTTTATTGCGAAGAGATGAACCTGCGTAAATTGGCACGAGTTTATATGCGATAACCGCTTTTCGAAGCGCAGCTTTTAACTGGTCGACTGCAATCTCTTCTCCATTTAAATATTTCTCAATCAAAACGTCGTCTGTTTCTGCAATTTTTTCAATAAGCTTATTTCTATATACTTCTACCTGATCTTTCATGTCTTGTGGAATATCATCTAATACCTCATACGTTGCGCCCAGTTCGTCCGATCCCCACACCAAGGTTTTTCGTGAAAGAAGATCAACAATTCCTTTAAAACTTGACTCAGATCCAATTGGAAGCACCATAATCGCTGGGTTTGCGCCAAGTCTCTCTTCGATACTTTTAATAGTGGCAAAAAAATCAGCGCCAAGCTTGTCCATTTTATTAACAAAACAAAGTCGAGGCACTTTATACTTATCCGCTTGCCGCCAGACGGTTTCTGACTGAGACTGTACGCCTTCTTCTGCGTCAAGAACCGTAATACCTCCATCAAGAACTCTCAAAGACCTCTCTACTTCTGCGGTAAAATCAACGTGACCAGGTGTATCGATAATGTTAAACCGATAGGTATCTTTTGAATCTTGACCAGATGTATGAGCTTGTCCTGCTTGCCCTGAGCTTGTCGAATGGGAGGAACGAAGCGACGAATGGACCCAAAAAGTAGTGGTTGCTGCAGATACAATAGTAATACCACGTTTCCGTTCTTCTTCCATCCAGTCCATCACTGTTGTCCCTTCGTCGATATCACCAATTTTGTAGGTTTTTCCAGTGTAGTATAAAATTCGTTCAGTGGTGGTGGTTTTTCCAGCATCAATATGGGCAATAATGCCGATATTTCTAATTTTATTTAAATCAATACTTTTTTGATTATCTGCCATAAAATAAAAAACTCGAAATCCGAAGCACGAAATCCAAAACGAAAAAGTTTCGAATTTCGCTATTCGAATTTCGGATTTAACTTCAATAAGTATACCATATTTCTATATGAGATTCTAGAAGACAAAAAAATCATTTGTTATTGACTTTTAAAAATTACGAAGTATCATTGAACGTATGAATTACCTCGTTCTTTTTGTCGCAGTGGTTATCTTAGGATTTTTTGGGGTATTAGTTATCAACAATACAGTCACCCAACCGAAGACCACACAAACAACGCCGTTATCTGTACCCACTATATCTACACAATCAGAAAAAGCCCCAATTCCTTCTCCACAAGAAAATATTCAGTTTATTACTCCAACGCCCCTGAATTCCCCAACTCCTATTGTCGCAACGGTTGAATCCGAACCGAAAGCAACCATTGCTGCAACTATTAAAACAACAAAAGGAACGATTGAACTCACTTTATTTAACACCGATGCGCCAAATACGGTTAAAAACTTTATCGAAAAGGCAACAAACGGGTTTTATAATAACTTGACATTCCATCGAGTCGAAGACTGGGTCATTCAAGGAGGAGATCCAAAAGGAAACGGCGGAGGCGGTGGGCAAATGCGTACAGAATTAAACGCGAAACCATTTATGGTTGGCTCTTTAGGTGTTGCCCGGGGTGACAATATTAATATCTCCAATGATGCGCAGTTTTTTATTACGAAAAAAGAGGCTTCGTGGCTTAATCAGCAATATACTAATTTTGGCATGGTAACAAAAGGCACAGAGGTGGTTGATAAAATTCAGGTTGGAGATAAAATTCTAGGGATTACGGTTGAATAAAAAATTGAATATGTACATAACTACCATCTAAAATGAGAGAATGCGCGATTGGCTTCAGCCATACGCAGTACACTATCTCTTTTTCTGATCGCATCACCTTTGTTTTCTATTGCATCTAACAATTCTGCAGCAAGTTTTTCAGAAAACCTGTGATATTCTTTGTTAGATCTTGCTCTAGCTGCTGCTAAAAGCCAGCGCATGGCAAGGGAAATTCTTCGGTCACCTCGTACTTCAACTGGAATCTGATAAGATGCTCCACCTACCCGTCGAGGCCGAACTTCTACTTTTGGGCCAACAGTTTGTAATGCTTTTTCAAACACCTCTTGGGGATTTTGCTCTTTTTTTTCAATCAACACCATGGCTTCGTAAAAGGCCTTTTCTGCCACAGATTTTTTACCGTCTTTCATAAGTTTATTGATAAACTTTGCCACAAGTCGGTTATTGTAAATGTTATCTGCCTTTACTATTCTTTTCTCTGCTTTTTTATGCCTCATAAATAAGTCAAAAGTTAAGTCGTTGTTGTTGGCCGTGGAGCAGGAACACTTCCTCCAGCTTTTTTAGTTCCGTATTTGCTCCGCGATGTTTTGCGACTTTCAACACCAAGCAAGTCAAACTTGCCTCTCACAATATGGTATTTTACACCTGGTAAGTCTTTTACCCGACCCCCTCTTACCAAGACGATACCGTGTTCAGAAAGAGAATGTCCAATCCCCTGAATATACGCAGTGACTTCAGTTCGATTAGACAGTTTAACCCGAGCAACTTTTCGAAGAGCTGAGTTTGGTTTTTTAGGAGTCATAGTTTTTACCAGGGTTACTACACCTCGTTTTTGAGGAGAAGCAAGAGAAGCATAAACACGATCTTTTGCATTATATAATCGTCTCAATGCGGTTGAGCGTGTTTTTTTTCCTTTTCTCTTTCTCCCTTTTTTAATCAGTTGTGATAAAGTTGGCATGTATTATACCCCCTCTGATGGCTTGGCTTCAACTGGTATGAGCCGCCCAATAATAACATTTTCTTTAAGCCCAATCAATTTATCTTCCTGGCCTTCAAGCGCAGCTTCGGTAAGTACTTTGGTTGTTTCTTGGAAGGAAGCTGCTGAAAGCCACGAATCAGAAAAAAGCGCTGCTTTGGTAATTCCTAAAATAACCTGTCTACCAGTTGCTGGCTCTCCACCTTGAGAGAGCATTTCTGCGTTGATTTCTTCAAATCGTGTCTTAGTAATAAAATCTCCTGGAACCAGCGATGTGTCTCCCACTGTTTCAACAATAACTTTGTCTGACATTTTTCTAAGCACCACTTCAAAATGCTTATCGTCTATAACAATTCCTTGAGATTCATATACTTTCTGCGCTTCGTTAATGATATATCGCTGAGCTGATAAAATTCCACCCACCTTAATCACTTCTTTTGGATCCAAGTATCCTTGTGCAAAAGGCGTCCCCGCGACAATCTCATCTCCATCAGATACTAACAGACTTGCAGCAAGTGGGACAAAGTATTCTTGTTGTTCTACTGGCTTTACTCTACTACTTCGGACGGTAATTTTGTACCCTTCATCTGTTGTCTCAACTTTGACTTTACCAGTAATTTCAGAGATTGGAGAAAGATTCTTTGGTGTTCTCATTTCAAAAAGTTCCTCAACCCGAGGCAATCCTTGAGTTACGTCCGACATAACAACTCCACCAAAGTGTCGCACACGCATGGTCAACTGCGTACCTGGTTCTCCAATACTTTGTGCTGCAACAACTCCAACCGGAACTCCCAGCGAAACTTTTCGCCTGGTTGCGAAATCCCATCCATAACAATGTGCGCACAACCCATATGACAACTTGCATGTTATTGCTGACCGGACCATTACTTGTTCTATATCACTGTCTGAGATTGCTTTTGCAAGAGCTTCGATTATTTCTTCGTTCTCTTCAACAATAACTTTTTTGGTTTTTTTAGATACTACTTTTGTAGCTGCCACTCTTCCTAAAACACGCTGCATGAATGGTGCCGTTCTCTCTGAATCGTGTCTTTGAATAACAACTCCTTCTGTAGCCCCACAATCTTCTTGACGAATAATCACATCATGTGAAGCATCTACTAGCCGACGAGTCAAGTATCCTGCATTGGCTGTTTTTAATGCTGAATCTGTCAGTCCTTTTCGAGATCCACGAGCTGAAGCCACGTACTCAAAAATCGACAATCCTTCTCTGAAATTTGATTTAATAGGAAGCTCAACAATTTTACCGAGTGGATCTAATATAAGACCTCTCATAGCAGACAACTGTTTCAGCTGCTCTTTTCCAGCACGCGCTCCCTCTGAATCAATAATGGTTTTTATCACATTTTTCGCTTTTAAGTTATTCCAGGTAAGATCAGCAATCTTATCTGTTGTCTCAAGCCATACTTCATTTGATAATCGTTTCTTCTCACTTAACGTAATAAGCCCTTGTTGATACTCATTTTCAATAAGAGTGATTTTTTTCTCTGCTTCTTCAATAAGATTGTCTTTTTGAGGAACCATCTCATTGTCAAAAACAGAAACGCTCATACCAGAAATTGTTGCCCCATAAAATCCAAGTGCCTTAATCATGTCAATCAAATGAACAACTTCTTCTGAAACAGAATGAGTAATTGCGTGAGTAACGATTCGTTTTATACCCGATGCTTTAATTGTTTCATTAATATAACCAATGTGTTTTGGAAGTTGTTCATTAAATATGATACGTCCATATGAAGTATCGTATATCTGCCCCCCTATTCTTACTTTGATTGGCTCCCGAAGCGAAATGACTTGTGTTGAGTACGCAAGATGAGCTTCTTGGGTATTAGTAAAAATTGGTACATCTTCTTTGACAAGAGACTCATCTATGGTTGTGATAAAGAAAATTCCTAAAGCCATTTCCTTATTTGGGAGAGTAATGGGGCTTCCATCTGCGGGTTTTAGTAAATTATTACCTGGCATCATAAGACTAATTGCTTCTTCCTGTGCTTTGGTAGAAAGAGGTATATGTACAGCCATTTGATCTCCATCAAAATCTGCATTGTAACCAGAACATACGCATGGATGCAACGAAATAGCAGACCCTTCAATAAGAATTGGGTAGAATGCTTGAATTCCTAATTTATGCAAAGTAGGCGCTCGGTTTAAGAGTACTGGATGATTTTTAGTGATTTCTTCGAGAATATCAAAAACCTCTGGTGGTCGCTTCTCAATAAAACGTTTTGCTGACTTAATATTCGGTGCGAACCCTCGAATGATTACCTCACGAAGAACAAATGGCTTAAACATTTCAAGTGCCATTTCTTTTGGAATACCACATTCATTGAGTTTTAATTGAGGACCAACAACAATGACTGAACGACCGGAATAATCTACCCGTTTTCCAAGCAAATTCTGTCTAAACCTACCTTGTTTACCTCGCAACATATCAGACAACGAACGCAAGGAAACAGACACTACTTGATTTGAACGCTGAGATGCATCAATTAAAGAATCTACTGATTCTTGAAGCATTCGTTTTTCGTTGCGAAGAATAATCTCTGGTGCTCCTAATGCAATTAAATGTCTAAGGCGATTATTTCTGTTAATAACCCGTCTATATAAATCATTCAAGTCAGATGTGGCAAATCTTCCTCCAACAAGTTGTACCATTGGTCGAAGATCTGGAGGAATAACTGGTAATACAGTCAGTACCATTGACGACTGTTTAATTCCTGTTTTTCGCATCGATTCAAGAAGACGCAATCGCTTTACCAATTTAATGTATTTTGCTCCAGAAGATTTCTCTGTTTCTACTCGAATCTGTGAAATAAGATCTGACAAACTGAGATTTTCAAGAATTTCTAAAATTGCTTCTGCTCCTGTTTTGAGGGTGAAAAACTGAGGAATATCATATTCTAAGATTTTAAAATACTCATCTTCCGAAAGAACCGTTCCAACTTTTAAGCTTTTTAACAAACGAATCAATGCTTCAGAAATCTCATCGAGTCGTTTTGCTTCGATTGCACCTCGCTCTGCAAGAGAAGCAACACGCTGGCGTTTAGTAAGTTCGAACTCTTCCATTATGAGTGCTTTTTGTTCTTTGGAAATTTTATTTTCTTGCGCTTCTTTTTTCTTGACTTCAACTTCTTCTTCAATTCTTTTTTCCTCTTTTTTAAATTCTTCCTGTTGTGATTCCTTTCTTTTTTCGATTGAATCCAAAAGTACCTCTAATGCTTTTTTCTTCTTTTCTTCATCGATTGCGATCACTAAATACGACGCGTAGTAAATCACTGATTCAAGACTTTTTTGAGAAACATCCAAAAGAAGCGACAATGGAGATGAAGATCCCTTAAAAAACCATACATGGGTAACTGCAGAAGCCAATACAATATGCCCCATTCGCTCTCGCCGTACCCGAGAAAGAGTTACTTCTACCCCACATTTATCACAGACAATTCCTCTATACCTGATTCTTTTGTACTTGCCACAATAACATTCCCAATCTTTGGTAGGGCCAAAAATACGCTCATCAAATAACCCATCTTTTTCTGGCCGAAGGGTGCGATAATTAATGGTTTCTGGTTTAACTACTTCTCCATAGGACCAAGAAAGAATATCATCTTTACTCGCCAGTAGTAATTTGAGCGATTTAAAATCAACAATTGTCGGATCTTTCATTTTTCTGTTATTTGTATTATTCATTAATTACATCTTTGGCCACCCCTGCCTGTGGAACTCATATTGTATCAGGCTGTGCAACTTCTTGTCCTTCCAATTCCTGCTGAAGCTCTTTAGCAGCTTCCTCTGACTCAACAATATCTGCATGTACTGTTGCTTCCACTGGAGCTACGTTTAACCCAATCGCCTGTAATTCTTTGATAAGCACTTTAAATGACTCAGGCACTTTGGGGGTTGGAATGTCTGTACCTTTTACAATTGCTTCGAATGCTTTTGATCTACCTACTACATCATCAGATTTAATGGTAAGCATTTCTTGCAGAATATACCGCGCTCGGTGCGCTTCTAGCGCCCACACTTCCATTTCTCCTAGTCGCTGGCCTCCCATTTGGGCTTTTCCACCTAATGGTTGCTGGGTAACTAAAGAATATGGACCTGTTGAGCGAGCATGAGTTTTATCTTCAACCATGTGAATGAGTTTCATAACATATTCAATTCCAACCACCACTGGGCTTTCGTAAGGCTCTCCTGTTCGACCATCGTACAAAACAGCCTTTCCATCAAGGGGTAGTCCTGCTTGCTTGAGCAGTGAAACAATTTTTTCTTCTCCAATACTCTCAAATACTGGCGCTGCAACTTTCATGTTCATTTTTTGTGCTGCCCATCCAAGATGCGCTTCCAACAGTTGACCTAAATTCATACGCGCTAAAACGCTAATGGGAGAAATAATAATATCAACTGGTGTCCCATCGGCAAGGTAAGGCATGTCTGCTTGCGGAAGAATTTTTGAGATAACTCCTTTGTTGCCATGCCGACCAGCCAGTTTATCACCGACCACCACATGTCTAAATTGAGCAACTTCTACAATAATTTTTCGAAGTGCACCTGGCTCTAACTCATCGCCTTTTTTTCTGTCTAAAATTTGAACGCTAATAACTGTTCCTCGTTCTCCGTGAGGCATACGAAGACTGGTATCTCGTACTTCTCGAGCCTGTTCTCCAAATATTGCGCGAAGTAATCGCTCTTCTGCTGTTAATTCTGTTTCTCCTTTGGGTGCGATCTTACCTACCAAGATATCTCCTGGGCTAACTTCACTTCCTACAACCACAATACCATCTTCGTCTAAGTTGGCTAAATCTTCTTCTGATACATTTGGTATATCACGGGTAGTTTCTTCTGGTCCTAGCTTTGTTTCAACTACAGATGCTTCATATCGCTCTATATGAATTGACGAAAGAGTATCTTCTTTTACTAATCTGTCTGAGATAACAATTGCATCTTCATATCCCAAGCCGTCAAACGATGCATATGCAATAAGGAGGTTTTGCCCAAGTGCTAATTCTCCATTATCAGAAGCTGGTCCGTCAATTAGCACCTCTCCCTTTTTAACTCTCTGATCATATTTTACTTTGACCGTTTGAGTATATGCGGTTGCCTGGGAAGTTCTTTTAAAGGCTTCAATAGCGTATTTTGCTTCCTGTCCCTTATCGCCTTCGATAGTCAGAGTTTTTCCATCAACTGAGATAATAATTCCATCAAATGGAGCTCGCACGACTCGTCCCATCACCTGGGCAACTGTTTCTTCCATACCTGTTCCTACAACTGGACTTTGTGGTTTTACTAACGGAACTGCCTGACACTGCATATGGGTTCCCATAAGAGCTCTAT
>CAZVON010000006.1:49163-53080 GCA_964628435.1 uncultured Gammaproteobacteria bacterium | reverse complement strand
GATAGGATAAAGAAAAATTGGGAAAAAAATGCCCTTCTAAAAAAGAAAGGTGTTATTGTTGTAGGAATTCCTAATATTAATTCTCTTTCTTTCAAGCTACTTGGGCAGTTATTTGATCAGTTAAGTTTCCCTGACCATATACATTTTTTTTCAGAGAAATCCTTAATGATTATTTTTAAACAGTTTGAGCATATGGTTATAACTTATCCATTACATAAGTACGGTTTTTTGACAAATATATATACTATTTTAAATAAAAAAAATAAGTTTTTTAATAATTTTCTGATTTATATACCGTTTCTTGTCTTTTCATTTCCGTTTAATTTTATATGCAGTTTTTTTAAGAGAACACACCTGATGAATGTATATTGCTATAAAAGTTAATGTTTTATGATTATATGATATACTCTCAATATATATGAAAATTATTGTGCCGATGGCTGGAAGAGGATCAAGATTTCAACTTGTTTCTGATTCTAACACAGAGAATAGGAAACCGAAACCGCTCATTGTCGTAAAAGGTAAACCGATGGTGCAGTGGGCAATGGAGTCTTTACCTTTTCTAGACTCCTCAAAGCGAAGCGCAACTACCGACATGAAAGTTTCTCTTTCAAAGCTCCTCTTTATTTCTCTTGAGGAGCAAGAATCTCAATATGGTATAAGTGCTTTACTCAAGAATTTGTTTGGAAAAGAAATCTCGGTAATGCTTATTCCGCAAGTAACCAGAGGAGCCTTGGAAACGGCTCTTTGCGCAAAAGAATTTATTAATACAGATGAAGATGTTCTTATTTCAGACTCGGATCATTATTTTGATGGGAATAGTTTGTATCAAACAATTATCTCCAAGGAAGAAGATGTTCAAGGTGTAATACCTGTTTTCCAACCACCCGATAAAGAGCCGAAGTGGAGTTATACTCTGTTTGATGAAAATTTTACAGCAATCGCTGTGGGGGAAAAAGATGCGGATCTTGCAAAGAGAGGTGCCTATGCAAATATTGGCGCTTATTATTTCTCTCACGGGAATATTTTTGTCCGAGAAGCAGAGGAAATGATTAAAGCGGGAAATCTTTATGGCCCAGAGGGGAAACAGGAATTCTACATCGCTCCTCTTTATCAAAGAATGATTAAAAAAGGTATGAAGATAAAAGCCGCGGTAACACCAAAAATGTGGGGACTAGGTACTCCAAAAGACGTTGAGTTTTTCGAAGCAAATTACAACTAGATTCTTAATTTAAGAACTGCTTCGGGGTGGTCAGTGCAAATAGCATCCGGTTTAAGATCAATAATTTCTTTTATTCGCTTGAAGAGTAGTTTTTTATCTCTCGCATCAGGATGAGATTCTCCGCCATACAGCCCAGGAGATGTTCCATGAAGCTCAGGGGTTACCAGAGAAATTTTGTAACCAGCATCTCTTATTTTGTCAAAATTTTCTCTTGTGTACAGTTTTTTTCTTTTTCCATTCTCGTCGGTGAGATCCCATTCGTCTAACCAGGCCCAATCATACAGGCCTTCTTTTTTATATTGTACGGCTTCATCAATTGTTACTGATGTGTTATTGACAAAGGTATCAAAACGTTTTATGTCAAAAGCATGGACAACAGAAGGACTCAGAAGAAGTCTAGGGTTTTTCGCTCTTATATATTTTGCAGCTTCTGGTTTAACATCAAAAATAAACATTTGTTCATAAAGACTGGGATGTTTTTCTATTACTTCAATAATTCTATCTATATAATGCAGTTCTTGATAACGACCTTTTAGATGAAGCGCATTTACTGTAGAGGAACTGTTCCTAATTAATTCTAGTACTTCATCTAGCGTGCACAATCTCCCCTTTAAAATTTTTATGGAAAGCACATCTGGAGTAGTTAGATTTCGAAACTCTCGGGAATCTTTCCCGCTTGTAAGACGCTTTAAGTTAGCATCATGCCAGATTATTATGCCATCTTTTGTAAAGTTAACATCAAATTCTATTCCAAATCCTCGAGATAAATGATTTTCGAATGCTTCAAAGCTGCTTTCCGAGAAAAAATTTGGATTACTTGGTTCCAGTCCTCGATGAGTTATGATTTGGTTGCGTAGAGGATTCATAGAAAAATCATATCATATAGTTTTATAATTTTGTAGTTTTCATAATCCGTCAGGGTCGAAAAATTTGAATATTCTTGTGAAAGTTACATGGGTGTGATAGGATTGTAGAGATCGTTTTTAAGAAATGAATAAAAATTCTCAAAAAAGACAGCATGTATATGATTCTTGGCATAAGGAAGTGTATCAGCTAAATCTTAATGATGATATAAAAAATTTTTCGTTTCTTCATGATACTGTTTTTAAATATCTTCATATTACGGATAATACAAAAGGAAAGTTGCTAGATATTGCCTGTGGCAAAGGGTTATTTTTAAAATCTGTTTCAGAGATAAATTCAAGGCTTCAGCTTTTCGGATCAGATATTTCACGATATGCTGTTGAAAAGGCGATAAAAATTGTAAAAAGAGCGAAATTTACCGTAGATGATGCAGAAAGTATATCATTAGACGATAATCAATTTGATTACATTACTTGTTTGGGTGGAGTAGAATATTTCAATAATCCTACTGCTGGAATAAAAGAAATAAAGAGACTGTTGACTCCTCAGGGCACCGCAATTATATTTGTCCCAAACTTAATGTTTATTGGTTATATATGGCTTGCGTTTTGGAATGGTTCTATGCCTAGTCATGGTGGATCAAGTGCAGAGGGCAAGAAAATATACGATTATTCGCTAGAAAAATTCTATACATACCAGGGATGGGTTGATGTTATAGAAAAAGGGAAATTAAGAGTTGTTAGCTCATATAGATTTGATTATATTGGAGGAACTAAGTATGCAAGTCCAGCGGTTTTGAAGTTATATAATTTATTTCTTCACAAATTCGTCCCATTTTATTTAGCTTACAGTTTTGTATTTATTTGTAAGAAATAGCATATTTACTGGAAATGCAAACGACTTCTAGATATACATATGACACTATTATTATAGGATCAGGTCCGGCAGGTGTTCATGCAGCACATCCATTAGTGAAATCAGGATTAAGGGTTGCCATTATTGATGTAGGATTAGATAGTAGAAAAAAGGACGGGAAACGTAACTTATTGCCAGAACTAAATGTTTTTAAAAGTAGTAATGCGTACGATTTGATTAAAAGTAGCAGCTATGTATTTAATAAGACCTATAAGCTTTTAAAGCTCGAAAGCAATATAGAAGTAATACAAAGTTTAGCTAAAGGAGGATTAACTCAGCAATGGCATGGAATATGTGATTTTTTTACAAATTCAGAACTAAAAAGGATTGGTCTTTCTCCCTCTGAAATTCAGAAAGAGTATAAGGAAATTGCTTGTAGAATAAACCTTCAAACGCACTCTTACCTTGACGTACATAGTGAGTTACTTTTGAAATCTTCAAAAAAATCTAATGAAGAAAACGTATTGAGAGAAGTTTCTGTTGCGCATTTTTACAAAACTAGTTCAGATATTGAATTTTTTAAAAAATTCAAAAACTTTACCTATATCCCCAATAAAATAGTCAATGTTTTAAAGAATAAAGAAGAAAATGTAGAGGTACACTGCGTTTCTATAGAGAACAATAGTAAATCAATTTTCTTTGCTCGGTTTGTGATTTTGGCCGCAGGGTCAATCAATTCTACAAGAATTCTATTAAGAAGTTATAATTTATTTAATTTCAAGACTACATTTTTAACAAAAGCTCACTATGTAAGCTTTTGTTTACATCCAAGAGCAATCTTAAGAATGGGCGCATTGAAAAAACCTAAACCTAAGGGACAAATTGTTATATCAAGTACAAGAGGCCTGTATGGCCTAGGGTCTTATTTTATTCAGTTATATGGATTTAGTAAAGCAGCTCTTCAAAAATCTCTAAC
>CAZVON010000006.1:47187-49153 GCA_964628435.1 uncultured Gammaproteobacteria bacterium | reverse complement strand
TATTATTGTAGAAACATCATTATATCTGGCAGATTCTTTTATCCCAAAATAATTTAGTATAACCTTTTCTTTCTATTGGTGCTCCTTATTTAATTATAGCAGACATTCGGTTTCCATATGAATAAACAGAAAAAAAATACTGTTTTCTAAAAAAAAATGAAGATAAAGACATTATGTATATTTATTTTGAAGAATTAAAAGAAGAAAAAAATACACATAAGGTAGAAATGAAAAAGATTGCTGGGTATTTAAATTCTATTGGTTTATTTCCAATAAAGACCATAAGCGATTATGTGACTGCTCATTACGCTGGAGGAATTCCATTCCGATTAAAACCAGGTAAATTATCAGTTGACAAGGAGGGTAAGCTTCATCAAGGTAAAAGAATTTACGTTGCAGATTCTTCAGCATGGAGAGCGTTACCCGCAAAACCACCCACCTTAACTATAATGGCTCATGCATCATGGGTGGCAAAAAATGTTTTAAAAAACTTTAGCTAAGCTTAAAATTGACTAGTGTTTTTTTTGTATACATTTAAATGTATTCTATAAAAGAATAAAGAAATCGGTAAGGAGCTTTTGCGAGATTTAATAGCTTAAATCTATTTTTTATCCCAGGATGTGAATCGTAGGGAAATGATAGCTTTGGTTTCTTTTTAGAATATATTCCAATATACAGAATGTTTGCGTTTGCATAGTAGTTATCATAAAGTTGTCCTTTCATTGCTTCTTCATAGTTTATTTCAACCCATTCATTCCAGAAAGATACTCTTTTCATAAAGTATTGTGTGTTGAATGGCATTTTTTCCTCTTTGATTAATTGTGTAATATATGGATTATAAAAAATCGGGAAAGTAACAAAAATAATTCCTGTTTGCGAAAGGTTTTTTTTAAGATTGTTAATTCCCCTGGAGAATTTTTCAGGTTTTTTTTCTTCACCATAACTCCATCCAACATGCTCCATGGTTGATATACTGATAATCAAATCATATTTCTTTTTGGTTTTAAATTTTTCTACATCTTGGTTTATTACCCCCTTACCCTTTTCATATTTATCGAGAATATCGCATCGAACTGGAAAATAGTGGGAGAGTACGTGTCCTACTTCCAGGATTTTCTTATCATGGTATGTAAAGTAATTCATTACATTCTTTGCCAGTGAGATTTCTACGATTCTCTCGCTCGCTATTGTTCTATTGTAGGGATGATAGAAATATGAAAATTCTTTTCCTTGCAGAAAAAAAGTTTTGCCCCTTCGAAAGATTACATAAAATAGATGTGCTATAAAAATTATGATAAAACGCACGATATAGTTACTTCGTGCAAGATGTAAAATTGACCAATAGATTTTGTATCTCAGAAAAATCCTCTTGTTGTTTTTTTATTCATACGATTTAATAAGAATGCAATATGGTGAGTTTTTTATCCAATAAACGTCTTTAAATAAATTTCCATTTTTTTTCAAAAAGTTCATTGTTGCCAATACGACTCCTTCATTCCATGGACCATATAATTGACCTGAGTTTTTTGTTATGAAGTCATCCACAACAATACATTTCTTAACTATCTTAGAGGATTTTTCTAGATCGTTATAGACATATTTATATGAGTGATTTCCATCTATATATATTACATCGGGATTGGGAATAGACTTAAAATTAAAAAAAAGGCTGTCTCCCCATAATTGCATTATAGAAATCCTCTTTTTCTTAAAGAAGTATCCAATTGTGTTTTCAGTTATTGGATTATTTGCTGAAACGTTTATTTTTACATCTAATGAATATACGGTTGCATGGGGGCAGGCCGTTTTAAGTGATGCAGCTCCCCATCCGAGATACGTACCTATTTCAAGAATTACTTTTGGATCAAAAGACGAAATGATGCTGCTTTTCAGTATATTATTTTTTATCAGTTTTCTTTCTTTAAAGGTATCTAAAACATCCAGTAAACTTTCCATAGTCTTTATT
>CAZVON010000006.1:0-47177 GCA_964628435.1 uncultured Gammaproteobacteria bacterium | reverse complement strand
TAAAAACATTTTTGGTACTATAAAGCTGAAAAAAAAACCTGGATTCTTAAATCCAAATAAAAAGTATGAAGGTAATAGACTTACTTTTTGTCTCAAACTTAATTGACTTTCGTACTTTGAAAGTTCGTTAAGATCTTCTTTTGTAAACAAGCCTTTTTCTACCAAATCTATTTCTTTTGTACCAAATTTTTCGAGGAATTTTGCTATATTTATTGCTTTAATGGTGGTATTTTTCATCTTATGAGAATTTAATCAATTATTGCTTTAAGAAATGTTTTTTTAAAACCTTCCTGGAACCAAATGGCTCGCGTAGTAGGATTATACAAAAAATTATCTATGTTTTTAATATATGAATCATACTCTTTTTCAGAAATACTCCTTAAGTACTTGAGTAGTTTTTCATAGTCCACAAATTCCCTAAAGTCGATAAAACAATTTTTATTAATATATGTTGTTATGTTGGGAGCACCCCAATAGATGGGAACACAGCGAGCCTTAAAACAATCAAAAATTTTTTCAGTAATATAACCATTTGCAGAAGTGTTTTCAAAACAAATTGAAAATTTAAATTGGGAAAGTAACTCAATTTTTCCATCGTTTGGAATAGACCCTTTATATGTTTTGTATTTTTTAAACCCAAAAAGACGCTCACTGGGCTTAAATGGGTCGGGATGATCCCAACCTCCGCCAAACAGCGAGAAGTCGCTAGATGCTTTTTCATTAAAATATTCAATTGCTTTTAATCGTTCATTAAATAGATTTATTTTTTTTCCACTGAGTGTTTTAAAAAAGAAAGGAAGAGACTTTTTTGCATTTATTAAAACTAGCAATTTTTTTTCTTTAAATGGTATTGATTCTCGGCTTATATGCGTACTGAGTTGAGGTATATAAAGCTTAAAGTATTTTTTATTGTCAATAAGATGATCATCCCACGTATATACCTTTGTAAAAAGTTTGTGAATGAGTTTAAAATGACTAAATGGATTTATTATCGGACTTTCAAAGCAGAACAGAACATTTTTTCCTTTATTGTGAAAAATAAGATACCAAGTGTGTTTTTTCCAAGGGAAAGGCACATCACAGTAAATGTACTTATCAATCTCTTTATGATTAGAGATAAGATCAATAGTATCTATTTGTATTTTTTTTGAAGCTAAAAATTCCTTTAATCCAAAAAAATTGTAATATGCATCTTTTATGGTAAATATTCCATTTTTCTGAAAAATTTCTCCCTCGAAGGGTTTTAATGCAACATTTTTCATTATATATAATTATTACTTCTTAAAAAATTGTACACCCAGACCCTAAAACCTGTAGGCATAAACCATAGAGTTATTAACTCTCCTAAGTTATATATTATGTCATAAATTCCTGGCTTATAACCATATTTTCTAATTGCCTTAAGTTTAATTTCGAAGCCGAGTAGTTCAAGCGATTTAAGGCTTTTATGAGTACTTGAGTTAGGAAGAATAGTGTATTGTAAGACTGATTCAGGAATAGAGGCAAATTTATATTTGCTTCCAATCTTAAACCATAAATCTATATCCTCACATGGAACCATTTTTAAATTGTATCCGCCAAATTCTAAAAATGCTTTCTTTCTGAACATAACTACCGGATGAGCAAAGGGACTATAAAGGAACATAATTTTTTTTAGCTCTTCGGATTTAGTCGGGTATTCTCTTTTTAAGATAACTGTGCCTTTTTTGTCAACAATTGTTATATTTGCGCCTAGCACTGCTATATCGGGATTGTTGCTCATAAAGGAATATTGTAATTCAAGCCTGTTGGGCATTGAAACATCATCGGCATCCATGCGAGCGATTATTGCCGCTCTTGAAGTATTTACTGCTTTATTTAATGAAGCCGCAATTAATAAATGCTCTTTGTTTTTAATGACTCGAATTCTTTTATCTTTTTTTTGATATGTTGCTAGTATTTCAGCTGTGTTGTCTTGAGAAGCGTCGTTAATAATAATAAATTCAAAGTCATTGAACGTTTGACTTAATATACTTTCTATTGCTCGTCCCAGATACTCTTGTGCATTATATGCGGGCATGATAACTGAAATTGCTGGTTTTTTAAACATATATCGTGTTCCAGTTATGTCGGAAGGGAATCGTATTGAAAATTATATATCCATATTTCGCATAGTAAAAAAAAAGAAGGTGTTTTGCCTTTATAAAAAGAGAAATATGGGTGTTTGGTAGTATTTTTTTTAACCACCATTTTACAAAAACCATATCTGACGGAAAGATAGGAAGCCGTTTATCCAGCACCTTAGGCGAATTAAGAATTTCTACTGCTAGATATAGGTCTTTTGTTGCATCATTTTTTATAAGGCTATAAAGATTCTTGGGTTTTATTTTTTTAAAGATAAGATACGTATAAAGCTTTATATAGTTAGGACCGTAAAACATATTCAGAAGCATAAAAAGGGTGTCAATCTCTGGAGTTGTACTCATTATCTTCATGTTATCAACTACTACTTCTTTTGCATTTTTCCAAATCTCGTTTTCGTCTAGAATTAATTTTCCGTGAAAAGAAATCGTAGTACGCGGTTCTATTTTCGAATAATCATCTCTTGAGCAGAAGGCTTTTTTTATCCCCTCTAAGACGCAGGTAAATCCCTCTTTTTCTAGTAGATGTAAGAACTTAGAAAAGTCTTTTTCTTTTATGAATAGATCAATATCGCCATCCACCGCTTCATCGATATGTTTAAATGTCTTAAAAAGTAAGAATTCTATACCACCTTCATTACAAACTTTTTTAATAAGTTTTAAGGTCTTAAAATATTTAACATTAAGCTCATTGCCAGCCTTTATAATTTCTTTCTCATATTTACTCTTATTTTTAGATATATTTATTGAGTAGTAATATGCAATATTGTTATCAAGTAAATATCTATAAAGCTTCCTGTCTTTATCTATAGTTAAAGGTAATTCTTGAGAATTTAAAACAGACTTATTTATTGCTCTATAATTCATGATTATCCCTTACTATATCTTTAGTGAAATCTCTAAATACTTGGTCCCAATCACCAGATGAGCTATCAATAATTCTCATATTATACTCGTTTGCTATTTTTTTATAATTGTTAGATCCTGAAACAAAAAAATCTAATGTGTTTTCCGGTTTTCTTTTAAATGCAATCATGGGATCACATGAAAGTAGAATATTATAGCTTGTAAATGGAACAGTTTTTTTTAATATATCAAGTCCCTTTATATTGAGATATTTAAAGCTTACTAAATAATCATAGAAGAACCTATCAAAGATAATTAAATTTTCTCCAAATATCAACTTCACAAATAAATATTGAATATAAGAATCTATCCATGTAAGAAATGCCCATAAAGACGTCTTCTCTCTTTTGATATTTGTTGGAATGCCAATAGTAGGTGATCGAAAGAATCCAAGAATTTTTAAGAATTTAAAGATAAGATTATCATGATAGAAATGTGTTACTTTGCATGAAACACCTAATTGGTTTGCATAGTCGCATATTCCCCTTGCTAGGGTCGATTTTCCAGAGCCATCAAGACCGATTATGGCGATTGACTTTATTTTTGACAGCTTAGTCCACGCTTCAACATGAAATTTTATCTTACGAACTGAAGTTTCAAGAGAGTCAGAAGTATCGATAGTTAAGATATCATTTGCTTTTGCAATTTGAGAATAAGTCTTCAGTACCTGTTCATGAAAAGACTGTTTTGATGTTATTTTGTTTGGTACATTATTTTTGTTTCTTTTAATAGAGGTGTTTTCATCTATTGAAAGATAAAAAATTAAAGTAGGTTTCGGAAAACCACAATACAATAATTCTACGAGCCAATTTTTTATCTTTAGCATGTCTTTGAAAGTAACAAAGTAATCATAAATATACCTATCTCTCATAAGAATTTCTCTTCTAAATAAAATTTCGTAATAAAGATACTCACATAGAAATTCTATATAGACAAAAAGAGGATAAAAAAGTTGCACTAAGAAAGAGAAAAAAGTAAGTTGAGCTGTGGGGTTTTTTTCGAAGAACTTGATTCTTTTGTAGTCGGAGAACATTTTTTTTCCAAGGAGAGAACGAAGAAGGCGTATAGATATAAAATCGTCTTCTTTTTTAATGGCTACATTTTTACCTGAAAATTCGCTAAAGTTTTTTACTTCTTTAAGAAGAGTTGATTTTCCAGAACCTGATGGACCGAAGAAAGCTATTATCATGTCTCATTCTGACCTATACTGCCCAGAAGGTATTTCAGCAATTATATATGATGTAAGCTTTGGAAATCAACAACAAGTCAAAAATATTTTTGGTAAAATTTATTCGCAAGCTGATTGAAAAAGAGTATAATAGCAGTAGTTGCTATGGAAAGGGAAAAAAACAAACCGACATCAATAATAGAAAATAAGGGATTTCAGATTATACTCCTGTTATTGTTTTTCGCTGGATTTGTGTATGATGTGTTTTTTATTGTTCCGACTTTTGATTTAGGTTCGGATGCTCGTTTATTTACCCTTATGTTATTGTGGATAGTGGTTAGCAAAGTATCTCGCTTTAATAGTATGGCAACTCTTAAAATCACTATCAGTTTTGTTGTAGTAATGTTTCTTCTCTTTCTTTCCTCTCAGACTAACCCGTCAGCAGAAAGAGCTGGGTCTTGGGTTTATATGTTTTTACTCATAGCAGTTATCCAGCAGTTTTTTGAGTCAAGAAGGCGATCCTCTATTTAGTTTGCATAGTAGGCAAAATACTACAAGCTGTTCCCGGCCTATAAAAATGGTATAATACATGAGTTAAATTATGATTAGTATTGTTATTCCGGTATTTAATGAAAAAGAAAGCCTGGATCTTTTATTAAGAGAAATAGCAAGATCTTTTGGGCAAACGAAAAAAAGCTACGAGGTTATTTTTGTTGATGACGGATCAACTGACGGTTCGTTTGACGTACTGCAAGGCCTTGAAAAGAAAAATAAAAACATACACGTATTTTCTTTTAGAAAGAATGAAGGGAAAGCAGAGGCTTTAAGTCTTGGGTTTACTAAATCTAAAGGAGAAATCATTGTAACTCTTGATGCAGATTTGCAAGATAATCCTTCGGATATAAGGAAGCTAATAGCAAAATTAGAAGAAGGATATGATCTTGTGTGTGGATGGCGAAAACACCGAAGGGATCCGCTGAAAAAAGTTATCTCTTCAAAAATGTTTAATTATTCGGTTGGTCTTTTCTGGGGTCTTAAATTGCACGACTATAATTGTGGATTAAAGGCATATACGAAAGAGGCGACACAATCTCTACACATGTACGGAGGAATGCATAGATTTATTCCTCTTCTTGTTTTTCAACAAGGATTTAAGGTTACAGAAGAGGTTGTTAGCCACAACAACAGAAAATATGGAAAATCTAAATATGGATTCTCAAAACTATGGAAAGATTCTCCTGACATCTTTACTATGATATTTTTATCAAAATATCGTGAAAGACCACTTCATTTTTTTGGCAACATCGGCGGAATTCTTATTTTGGCAGGGGTCATAATTTTAGGTTACCTTACATTCATCTGGCTTCAGGGAGAGTCCATTGGGAGAAGACCATTGCTTTTCTTGGGAATGCTACTTGTTTTAGGTGGTTTTCAAGTATTTTTTACTGGTTTTCTTGCAGATTTAATGATTAATATTTCTAAAAAAGAAAAGTCAGAATTTAATTTGAAATATCCGCAAAAATAATTACCTCTTTTCTAGAAGCATCATTGTCCATGGAAAGGGTAGTCTCAATTTTAGTATTCTAACTTTTTCTTCAAGTATAAATTTTTGGTACGATATAAAGCTCAAGTGATTAATATGCTCAATGTCATTGCCAAATCTTGAAATATTTTTTCCTCGGAGCAAATTACTAAGCATAATACCCTTTTTTGTGCTCTTCTAAGTGCTCTAAAACTTCCGTGCAAAGTACAAGATCAAACGAATTATTTTTATATGGTAATTCATAAATAGATGCTTGTTTGAGCTCAAATTGTGGAAATAGTTTTTTTCCAATTTTGATTGCATCGGAAGAAAAGTCAATCCCTTTATATTCTTTCCCGATATTGTTGTTGTGCAATCTTTCTAAGAAAAACCCTCACCACATCCGGCATCAAGAACACTTCTTATTTGTAGAGGTTTAATCATGGATATCAACGTGGCATAAAAATTATGTATTAATAATTGCTGTAGGGGGTTCTTGCTGGTGTGTTTTTGCGAGTTACAAGAAGGTTGAATTTTGCTCATCTATACGATATTATATATAATAGAACGATTATATTAATCTAGCAATAAAAAGTAAACTCCATGAAGATACAGGATATTGCATTTATTATTGTGTTTTTGGCCGTTTTATTGAAAAGAAATCCAACGCTTTCTGCCTTAATTGGTATTATTTGCCTAATACTTTCTATGCCGCTTTTTTCTCTATGGGTATTTTTTACTGCAGAACGACTAACGTGGTACTCAGCTGTATTTTTTGCCCTCTCAGCATTTTTTCACCTCGTACATAAGGAAAAAAAGAAGTAATACCATTTATGGAAAAGATACGAAATGTCCTTTTAATACGACATGGAGAGGTTGAGAACCCCAAAGGAGTAATATATGGGAGAAAGCAGTTATATGAATTAGGTCTTAAGCTGCAGTCTTTGCATATACACCTAAACTTTATTTTCTTTAGCCCAATGAAGCGGACTCTCCAGTCCGCAGATGAGTTAAAACGGGTTTTTCCAGAATCCGAAATTGTAATAGATGACAATCTTCAAGAAGTAGAAATGGCCCCACTCGGGGGGAAAAGTCTTGATTTTATTAAGCAGATTGATGGTGATATTTACGACGCGCCCGAAGTAAAAGATCATGCGATAGAGCGTCCTCAAATAATTATTGATCGAATAAAAAAAGCAGTTCGGCGGGGTTTAACAAAGGCTGCTGATGATGAGGCAATATTTATTATAAGTCATGGTGATCCGATTGTGCTCTTGTTGTGGTCACTTCTTAAACCCAATTACCCCCTTCCTTCGTATCAGGAAATAAGAGGAGATATATACTCAAAAAGAGGAGAGGCATGGCATCTTGTTATTGAGCCTGAATCCCTGCGAGTTATTTCATTTAATAGGGTATCTGTTGATATAATAGAATAACTATGAGAATTGGGATCGACGTCAGCCAGACCGCATACCGGTATACAGGAGTTTCCAATTTTATTATAAATCTTTTACAAGGACTTGCCGAGATTGATACAAAGAATCAATATATTTTATTTTTCTCGTCTCTTCGAAGACCCATTCCCTACGAAATAAAAGCACTTATAGATAATAAAAAATTTTTCTTAAGGCAATATAGATTTCCACTGAGATTTTTAGATATATTTTGGAATAGACTTCATATATTTCCTATCGAATTCTTAATAGGAAAAATAGATGTATTCGTCACGTCAGACTGGATAGATCCACCGGTTATTGAAGCAAAAAAAGTTTCTATTTTATACGACCTTATTATTTATAAATTTCCTAAAGAAACACACGAAACAATAGTGGCTACTCAAAAAAGAAAGGGTGAGTGGGTAAAGAAAGAGGCAGATGCTGTAATTTGCATATCAGAAGCAACAAAAAGAGACGCTGTCAACATCTTAGGAATAAAAGAACATCTATTAAAAGTAGTATATCCAGGATTATGATTATTGGAATTGATGGAAATGAGGCAAATGTTGCTCATCGAGTAGGTATTAGCGAATACAGCTTCGAATTGTTAAAACAATTCGGAGGATTTCGAATTTCGAATCTACCTACCGACCGTGAGGATTTCGAATTTCGAATCTACCTCAAAAATAAGCCACTTGCCCATATGCCTAAGATGAATAATTACTGGAAGTATAAAATCATTGGGCCAACGCCTCTATGGACACAAATAGCATTGCCTTTAGATTTATACCTTCGTAACCCACGCCCAGATGTTGTTTTTACCCCCACTCATTACGCACCACGTTTTTCCCCCATTCCAATTGTTATCTCTATAATGGACCTTTCTTATATATATTATCCAGAGCTATTTAAAAAATCCGATCTGTTCCAGCTTAAAAACTGGACAGCTTATTCTGTTAAAAAAGCAAAAAAAATATTAACTATTAGCAACGCGAGTAAGAATGATATAATAAAAACATACGGTATTGCTTCAGATAAAGTTATAGTAACATATCCGGGAGTTTCAAGTTCAAAATCAGAGAGTTTTTCAAATGGAATGAATAAACTGAGTATAGAAGGAAAATATATTTTATTTGTCGGGACTCTTCAACCAAGAAAAAATATTGAACGGCTTGTTGAAGCTTTTTCTATTATTGCTCAAAAGCAGAAAGATCTACGACTTGTTATTGTTGGCAAAAAAGGCTGGTTATACGATTCGATTCTTGCAGCACCCAAAGCATTCGGCATTGAAGATCGAGTGCTTTTTCTTGATTTTGTTCGAAATGAAGAGCTTATTTGGCTTTATCAACATGCGGTATGTTTTGTATTACCGAGCTTATATGAAGGATTTGGTCTTCCGGTGCTTGAAGCTATGAAGTATGGGTGTCCAGTAATAACCAGTAATGTAAGTAGTCTGCCAGAAGCAGGAGGAGATGCAGCCTTATATGTTAATCCGGAGAATACACAGGATATAAAAGAGAAAATACTTCTTTTTTTAGAAAATGATAAGCTGCGAAACGAGCATATAGAAAAAGGGTATCAACAAGTTAAAAAGTTTTCTTGGAAAAAAACAGCGCAAAAAACGCTTGAGGTTCTCCAGGAAGTTGCGTTAAAAAACAAAAACTCATGAGAGATAAAATAGGTAAAGATCTTACAATAGCAGAAATTATTCAAAAAAGTAATCGAAGGCTACAAAGTATATGTTTGGAGTTTATAGTGTATTTTCTTCATTGTGCTGGCTATATTCCTATTCACCCAATCAGACACCTTCTTTATAGGATCGTTGGGATAGAAATAGGACGGGGATCTACGATTCATATGGGAGCTCGTTTTTATGACCCAAGGAACATTTTAATAGGAGAAGATTCTGTCGTAGGAGAAGGAGTGGTACTAGACGGAAGAGCGAAACTTGTCATAGGAGATCATGTTGACATTGCCTCAGACGTAATGATTTATAATTCAGAGCATAATGTTAACGATGAAAACTTTCAAGCAGTAAGTCAGCCGGTAATTATTGAAGATTACGTGTTTATTGGTCCTCGCGCTATTGTTTTACCAGGGGTTCATATTAGAAAAGGTGCTGTTGTGGGAGCAGGTGCGGTAGTTACTAAAAATGTGAATTCTATGGAAATTGTTGGTGGAGTTCCTGCAAAAACGATTGGAGAGCGTATAGTAAAAGATCTGCATTATAGACTTGGAAGATCAGCATGGTTTCGGTAATAGTCGTTTCCTACAATACGAAAGAGTTATTACGGTTGTGTCTTGCGTCAATACACGACAAACTCAAGAATATTCCCTTTGAAATAATTGTCGTTGATAATGCATCTGAGGATGAGACTATTGCCATGGTGGAAAAAAATTTTCCAAGCACAAAGATTATACGAAATAAGACAAACTATGGTTTTGCCAAAGGGATAAATATTGGAGTAAAACAATCTGTGGGGGAATATTTATTATTTCTTAACTCTGATGCGCAACTGAAAAATGATACAATTAACGATATGGTTTTTCTTTTTAAAGAAAATAAACAGCTTGGTGTTGTAGGTGGCCTATTAGAAACTACAAACGGAGTAACTTCAGAATCCCATGGTTCATTCTCAACTATACAGATGATAATAACTCTTCTTTTTGGAAGAGCTTTTAATAAATCTGAAAAAATATCAAAAAACAGTATGGTTGATTGGGTAAGCGGAGGTTTTATGTTGGTTCGATCATCAGTTTTTAAAGAATTAAAAGGGTTCGACGAGCATTTTTTTATGTATGTAGAGGATATGGAATTTTGTTATCGGGTGAAAAAAGAAGGATATACTGTTCAGTTTTTCCCGCGTGCAATAGCTACTCATGCGGGGCAGGGGAGTTCTAATCGTTCCTTCGCGATTGTCAACATTTATAAGGGACTTCTTTATTTTTATAGAAAACACAAAACATATTCAGAGTATATAGCAGTAAAAATCTTACTTACATCGAAAGCTATTATTGCAATTATAATTGGAATAGTTACCTCTAATAAAGAAATGAAAAAAACATATCAACAAGCAATCGCATTTGCCATATGAAGGTAATTAAACGAGCATGGGATAACGTGCTTTTTCTCTTCACATTATTACTACTTGCGTTTATTCCTCTTTATCCCAAACGGCCACTCTTAGATTTGCAACATACATGGGTATATATTAGAGTTGAGGATTTTCTTGTTGCATTTATTATTTTCATTTGGATTGTTTTACTGTTGCTTAAAAAAGTTACGTTAAAAACCCCTTTAACATTGCCAGTATTACTATTTTGGATCATTGGCGGCATAGCCACACTTCATGGCGTGTTGCTACTTTTTCCTACCTTATCTGGCGTTTTTTATAATGTAGCTTTTCTAAGTTATTTGCGAAGAATAGAATATCTCTCTCTATTTTTTATTGCTTATTCCGCCATGAAGGAGAAAAGATTTATTCACTATGTTATTACTATTTTAATAATTGTTCTCCTTTTAGTTGTGGCATATGGATTTGGACAGAAATACTTGGGATTTGATGCGTACTTAACCATGAATGAAGAGTTTGCGAAAGGGATTCCCATCAAACTTTCAGAGCTGTCGCGAGTACCATCAACCTTTGCAGGGCATTATGATTTAGCTGCGTATCTTGTGTTGATAATTCCAATTCTTACTAGTATATCTTTCGGAGTTAAAAACTGGTTGGTGAAAACGTTCTTATGGGGTACTGTATCTTTGGGATTTATTCTTCTTTTTATGACAGTATCTCGGGTTTCATTTTTTGTGCTCTTATTTTCTTTAGCTTTACTTCTCATATTACAGAAAAAAAGATTGCTTGTTGTTTCTCTTATTGGGATAAACTTTGTTTTTTTAAGTTTCTTTCCAAGTCTTTCGCAACGATTTGGAAGTACCGTTACAGAAATAGATGTACTGGTAGATGCTACGAGCGGGAAAGCAATAGGAAATGTAAAAGAAATATCCTCTGCTCCTTTTAGAGACAAAATTGTTGTGAGAGAATCGTTTGAAAATCAAAGTGCGGTTTATGGCATAAACGAAGAAATCATAGAAAAACATATCGCTGCTAGCGCTTCGGCTATAGTTCCGCTTTCTCAAATTCCAGCAAATGTGTTTTTGCTTGTCGAGCCAAATGCTCCCACTGGAGAAGATTTACCGCAAGGCACTGGATATATAAATCTTCACCTGTCACCTATTAAGGCAAGGACTTCTAATTTCTTTTATTACTTACAAAGTAAAAATGGTAATAAAGTATCAAATAGAGTAGTAACTTTCTATGGAGATTTTCTCATAAAAAGAGCAAAAGCTTATGATCTTTCGTTTACAACAAGATTTCAAGGCGAATGGCCAAATACCATAAAAGCTTTTGAGCGCAATATTTTCTTGGGCAGTGGTTATGGGTCAGTAAGCCTTGCTGTAGATAATAACTATTTGCGTATTTTAGGAGAATCGGGATTGTTGGGATTTATTGCTTTCGTCTCAATTTTTGCTATTGCGGGAATATATATATGGAAGGTATTACCAAAAGTAGATGATCCAATTACACGAAGTTTTGTATTAGGATTTATCGCAGGTACCTTTGGGCTAGCGCTAAATGCGATATTTATTGATGTTTTTGAAGCCTCAAAAATTGCGTTTACCTATTGGTTATTAATGGGAGTGACAATTGGGACTCTGTGGTTATATGGAGGAAGCGAAATAGATCTCTTCAAAGAATTTAAAAAAATAATCACCTCTGCGTACGCGGTGGTATTATATCTTTTCATTGCTACTTTGGTGTTATTTTCATCTGCTTATTCCTATTACTTTGTAGGTGACGATTTTACATGGCTTCGTTGGATAGCAGATTGCAATCAGAGTTTGCAGCAGCAATGTCATGGATTAGCAGCGATTGCTCGTTATTTTACTGAGGCCGATGGATTTTTTTATAGACCAGGCACAAAAACGTATTATTTACTCATGTATGCACTATTTTGGCTTAATCAAACAGTATACCATTTAGTTTCCGTTATTCTTCATTTTTCTGTAGCAGTTCTTGTGTTTCTGATTGCTCGAAAAATCTTAAAAGAATATTATCTATCCGTTATTGCCGCTTTTTGTTTTCTTATTTTAAGTGGGTATTCTGAAGAAGTTTTTTGGATTGCTGCTACCGGTCATCTTTTCAACGCAGTATTTGCTCTATTAAGTCTTCTGTTTTTTATATACTGGAGAGAAAACAAAAAAATAATTTATTTACTTATTTCGTTAAGTTCAATGATTTCAAGCCTATTATTTCATGAACTTGGAGTAGTTATCCCTCTACTCATGATACTTTATGAAGCTGTTTTTAAGGAAAGTCACAGTAGAATCTTCGTAAAAAAAGTGCATTATCTTCTTTTATTTACGCCAGTCGTTCCCTATCTTGTAATTCGCTTTTTCGCTCAAAGTCACTGGTTTAACGGTGATTATAGTTATAATCTTCTTAAGCTGCCGTTTAATGGCATTGGGAATGCTATTGGATATTTTCTTCTTACACTGTTAGGTCCAGCCTCTTTTCCTATATATTATCAGCTCAGAAATTTATTAAGAGATCATCTTGTGGTTGCAATACCTATTTTTATAATATTTACTTTTTCTGTTCTTTTTCTGTTTCGAATGATTATTCGTTATATTCCAAAAAACGAACAAAAAATCGTTCTGTTTGGAACGCTATTTTTTATTGTGAGTCTATTGCCATTTCTTGGACTGGGAAATATAACCTCCCGCTATAGTTACCTGTCATCTATTGGAATAGTCATTTTGTTTGCAGTTTTTCTTAAAAAAATTTATTACTACTTATTAAGCAGTAATGGCCGATATATTTCGCTTACCTCTGTTATTATTATTACGATGGTATTTGGTATGAATCATCTTTTCCAATTACAAAAGCTGCATAATGACTGGCACGCTGCAGGAGAAAGATCCGAACGATTTATTATATCTCTCAATAAAGTATATTCAGATGGCTGGACAACAGGAAATGTTTCTCTTTATTTTGTTGATGTGCCAATTCGCTATGGTGACGCGTGGATATTTCCTGTGGGATTACAAGACGCGGTATGGTTTGTTTTTCGAAACGAAAATCTTCGTATATTCCAAAGTCCATCATTAGAAGATGCAAGAGAGAAAATTAAAGATCCTAATAACACGAAAGTTTTTCGATTTCAAACAGACGGGCGTTTGGAAGAAATTCAAAAAACTCCAGGATCCAGACTATGAAAAAGAAAAAAATATATATAGGTGCTTTGCTTTTTTTAATTTTATTAGGGGCTTTTGTTGTACGACTCTATAAATTTAATAGTCCAGTCGCTGACTGGCATTCATGGCGTCAATCTGATACATCTTCGGTTTCAAGAAACTTTGTAAAGTATGGATTTGATATTTTACATCCTCGATTCGACGATTTATCAAGCAGTGTATCGCTTCTGGATAATCCATACGGATACCGATTTGTAGAGTTCCCAATCTATAATATTGTCCAGGCTGGACTACATACAATTAATAATCGTTTTACCCTCGAACAATGGGGAAGAATTATTAGTATTACAGCATCATTATTTGGTTTAATTTTTCTGTTTTTATTGATTAAAAAACACACTTCGACGCGCGCGGGTTTAATTGCGGCATTTTTGTATGGGTTTATTCCCTACAACATCTATTATAGTAGAACACTTCTTCCTGATCCGTTCATGGTAGCTTTATTTTTAGGTGGTTTATACTTCTACGATTTATGGATTGAATCTCAAGAGGAAAATAAAGGTTGGACGACTCTTATTGATATGCGTCTTTTTCTGGCAGTCGTATTCACGTCTATGGCATTTCTTATAAAACCATATATAGTTTTTTTCCTAGGATCATTTATATATTTAATATGGATGAAATTTAAGTTTAGTGGAATCAATAGGCCGCAATTTTGGATTTTTTTTATTACCATTCTTATTCCTCTTTTAGTCTGGCGATATTGGATGTTATACTATCCGGAAGGAGTGCCAAGGAACGACTGGTTGTTTAATGGGAACGATATCCGTTTTAAGGGAGCATTCTTTTGGTGGATTTTTGCAGAACGTATATCTCACTTAATTCTTGGATATTGGGGATTGCCGCTTTTTGTTCTAGGACTTATGGCAAAGCCTCTAAAAAGAGAAGGAAATTTTTACTACACTTTTGCAATTGGCGCAGTCTTATATCTGGTAATACTCGCGACCGGTAATGTTCAGCATGATTATTACCAAATACTGATAGTGCCAACATTAATAATTTTTATGGCAAAAGGTGTAGAATTTATTTTGACTGTGCCCAAGGAGTATCTAAACAGATACATGGCCATATGTGTCGTGTTGATAGCGACTGGGTTTATGCTCATGTTTGCGTGGTATGATATTCGCGCATTTTATAATATTAATCATCCAGAAATTGTAGAAGCGGGGCAAGCTGTGGATGAGTTGACTCCAAAGGATTCTAAAGTAATTGCTGTTTATAATGGAGACACAACATTTTTGTATCAAACAAATCGACAAGGGTGGCCTGTTTTTGAACGATCACTTAAAGAGTTCAGAAAAGCTGGAGCTACACATATTGTGTTTGCAAATCCAGGCGAAAGCGAATTGAATTTTAAAAATTTATTCGAGTCAGTAAAAATAACACGTTCATATGCGATTTTTGATCTGACCCGACCGCTTCCAGATGGACTGAAAGAACTGAAATGAAAATTTTAATGGTTTCATCATTTCTTCCGTTTCCTCTTACTAGTGGTGGACACATACGGCTATACAACCTGATTAAAAAGTTATCAAAAAACCACAAACTTTCCCTTATTTGCGAAAAAAGAGAGTATCAGAACCAAACCGATATTTTACAGCTTAAAAAGTTTTGCAAAGAAGTGTTCTGTATAGACAGAAAAAAACAATGGACTTTTTTTAATATTATTCGTACTGGCTTTTCATGGTATCCGTTTTTACTCGTTGGGCACACAAGTTCTGTAATGAAAAAGAAAATACAGATGCTACTTGATAATAAGTTTGATGTTATTCATGTTGAAACGTCGTATGTCATACAAAACCTCCCTAAAACCCCACTTCCAATCGTTCTTGTAGAGCATAATATTGAGTACTTGGTTTATCAAAGGTTCGTAAAAAATGCTCCATTTTTCCTGCGGCCATTATTGTATCTTGATGTGATGAAGCTAAGATACTGGGAAAAAAAGTTTTGGGGAAAAGCAACACGTCTTATTGCAGTATCCGAAAACGAACAAAAAATAATGAATCAAAAAGCAACGATTGTGCCTAATGGTGTAGATCTTGCATCATTTCCTTTTTACGAAAACTCATCTGTAAAGGAGAAAAGAATTTTATTTATTGGTGATTTTAAGTGGTTAAAAAATAAAGATGCTGCGGAATGGTTGGTTAAAAAAGTATGGCCTCGTATTAAAAAACCAGGATTAAAATTATGGATAATTGGGCGAGAGATTCCAAACGCATTTAAAGAACTATCAAAGGATGAAAATATTATTTTTGATGAGCATGCCTCTGAAAAAACAACAGATATATTTAGAGAAAGTTTTATACTCTTAGCGCCTATTCGCATAGGAGGAGGAACGAGTTTTAAGATTCTGGAAGCAATGGCGTCTGGTATACCCGTTGTTACAACAAAACTTGGTATAGAGGGAATAAGCGCAACAGATGGGAATAATGTTTTGCTTGCGGAAACGCAAGAGGAATTTGTAAAAAGCGTTGAAGAATTACTGAACGACCGGACTGTTTACAGAAGACTTGCAAAAAACGCTCGTGAATTAATAGAAAAAAAATATTCTTGGGATGACATTGTAAAAAAACTTGAGGAGGTATATACATCATGCCTATAGATCTATCTATTATTATTGTCTCCTACAATACCTCGGAATTTTTAAAAAAGTGTTTACTGTCTATCCGAAACTGCCAAACAGAAGTAAAACTTGAAGTAATTGTTGTAGATAATGCTTCATCTGATCGTACAGCAGAGATGGTAAAAAAAGAATTTTCAGAGGTGCTATTTATTCAGAACAGTGAAAATCTTGGTTTTTCAAAAGCTAACAATATTGGAGTAAAAAAATCACACGGAAAGTATATTCTCTTCTTAAACCCTGATACCGAAATCAGAACAAACACACTCAAAACAATAGTTGACTTTTTAGAAAAACATCAGAAAGCAGGTGCTGCGACAGCAAAAGTTGAGCTACCATCGGGAAAATTAGATGATGCTTGTCATCGAGGATTTCCAACTCCATGGAATGCATTTTGTCATTTGTCGGGACTATCACGGATTTTCCCAAGATCACGGCTTTTTTCAGGATACTCTTTGGGATGGATGGATTTATCAACAATACATGAAATTGATGCCTGTGCAGGAGCTTTTATGATGGTTAGGCTTAAGGCTGGAGAAGAAATTAAATGGTGGGATGAAGACTTTTTTTGGTATGGGGAGGATTTAGATTTTTGTTTTCGCCTCAAAAAGAACGGCTGGAAAGTTTATTTCGTTCCAACTGTTTCAGTACTTCATTATAAGGGAGTTTCAGGAGGGATTAAAAAAGTTTCAAGAGACATTTCAACGGCCAGTATAGAAACAAAACGCGTAGCTACGAAAGCTCGTTTTGAGGCAATGATGATTTTTTACAATAAGCATTATAAAAATAAATACTCACCATTTCTTACGTGGTTTGTATTACAAGCAATACAAATAAAACGCAGGTTTTCATTGCTGAAATCGTAGATGGAAAAAAATAAGAAAAAAAATAAAAATCAGAGATCACCATGTGAATAATTGTCGTTGGTGTTCCACAACAGAAGTAAAGCAACTTAATACCCTTCCAGCAACACTTGAATTTATTAATCGGATGGTTTGAAACAATTTAATAATGGTATACTGAAAAGATGAGAATCGGGATTGATTGTCGGTTGTGGAGTGAGACCGGCGTTGGAAGATATATCAGAAATCTTGTTGAGAATCTTTTGCTATTGGATAGAACAAACGACTACGTTTTATTTGTAAGAAGTGTTGAGTGTGAAAATATCAAAAGACAGGTGTCAAAAACCGAAAATAAATGGAAAGTTGTTCCGGTGGATTTTCGCTGGCACACAATTACAGAACAAATAAGATTTCCTTCAATTTTAAATAGTCAACAGTTAGATTTAATACATTTTCCATACTTTTCAGTCCCTTTGTTCTATAACAAACCATTTATTATTACTATTCATGATTTGATTTTACATCATCATCCCTCCGGAGAAGCTTCGACTTTACCTCAACCATTATACGTCACAAAGTTGCTCGCCTATAAATTTATCATAAACCAAGCTGCTCATAAAGCACAAAAAATTATAACTGTCTCACATGCTACAAAAAAAGAAATAGTTGATCATTTAGGAATTAGTGACAATAAAATTGCTGTTGTTTATGAAGGCGTTGAAGAAAAATTTCTAAGAGAATCTCCAAATACAACAGATAGACAAAACGCCAAATATTTTCTTTATGTTGGCAACGCGTATCCCCATAAGAACTTAAACTATCTTTTAATAGCATTTAAAGAATTTTCTAAATGTTATCCCGAAGTTCGTTTGGTATTGGTTGGGAAAAATGACTTTTTCTATAACAAAATTCGCAGAAGAGTAAACGATCTTCATATTGCCTCTTCTGTTCAATTTTTGGGAGATGCGACAGATGATGAGCTAAAAATTCTTTACAAAAATGCTATTGCTCTTGTTATGCCGTCTTTTATGGAGGGATTTGGGTTACCAGTGCTTGAGGCAATGGCGAATAGCTGTTTGGTGATTGCATCAGATATTCCAGTTTTTAGAGAACTATTCGGCGATGTGCCTATTTATTTTAACCCTTTCAATACTAGTGATATGACACAAAAAATGACTCAATGCTTTAATGATTTAAATCATTTTAGTAAAAGGAGATTGGAGGGATTAAATCGTGCCAAAATATTTTCTTGGGAGAAAATGTCGAAACAAACATTGAAGATTTATAACTCTGTATTATAATAGCTGCATGCTCAAGAGACGTTTCACCCAAACTTCAGTTACTAATTTTCTGTACAGCGGTGATGAATATCAGAAAATCTATAACATAAACATCTCTAAACTTTTTTAATTGTTGCATTTTATGAAAGTAGCATTAGTGTATGACAGAATAAATAAATTTGGTGGCGCAGAACGAGTGCTTCTTGCGCTGCATAAACTATTTCCACATGCTCCTCTTTATACTTCTGTTCATCATCCTCAAAAAGCTCAGTGGTCATCGGTTTTTCGTATCCACACATCATTTTTACAAAATTTACCTAAAGCAAAAGAATCTCATGAATTATATGCACTGCTGATGCCTATTGCGTTCGAAAGTTTCTCCTTCAATGAATACGATTTAGTTATTTCTGTTACCAGTGAATCGGCAAAAGGAATTATTACTTCTCCTAAGACTTTTCATCTTTGTTATTGTCTTACCCCTACTCGGTATATATGGAGTGGATATAAAGAATACTTTACAAATTCATTATTTCAGGGGTTGTCCAAACCAGCTGTGAATTATTTAAGAAAATGGGATTTAATAGCCGCACAACGACCTAGTGCATTTATAGCTATTTCTAAACATGTTCAGTTACGAATACAGCAATACTATAAAAGAGATGCCTCCGTTGTTTATCCTCCAGTAGAGTTTCCTTTTTTAAGAGAACAAGATAAGTCAATCTCTTTACTAAAAAGAAATCATTTTTTTTTAGTAGTATCTAGACTTGTTGCATATAAAAGAATTGACATAGTAGTCCAAGCATGTAATATTCTTGGTATGCCTCTAAAAGTTATTGGATCAGGAGTAGAAGAAATGCGATTAAAGAAGCTTGCTGGGAAAACTATTGAGTTTTTAGGAAACTTGACTGATGAGCAGTTAGTAGAGTATTATAAACACTGTAAAGCGCTTATATTTCCAGGAGAAGATGATTTTGGATTGGTTCCATTAGAAGCTCAGAGGTTTGGTAAACCAGTTATTGCGTATAAAGCAGGAGGCGCTTTAGAGACTGTTATTGAGGGGAAGACTGGTTTATTTTTTTGGCCCCAAACAGTTGATTCACTCGTTAAAGTGCTCAGAGACTTTAATGAAAAGCAATTTGCGGCATCTGCGTGTATACAAAATGCGGACCGTTTTAGTACACATTTTTTCAAAAACCAATTTATTCGGCAGATTAATGCTTTTATGAAATGAAAGGGAAAACAAGATGAAAATTGTTATCTTTGCAGGAGGAGTAGGAACACGGTTATGGCCATTGTCAAGAAAAAATACTCCTAAACAATTTGAAAAAATCATTGGTGAAAAATCAACATTGCAGCTTGCAGTAGACAGAGTTCTTCCAATATTTCAGCTGTCTGATATTTTTATTTCTTCAGGCATCATATACAAGAAGATTCTTTATGAACAACTTCCAAATATTCCAAAAGAAAATTTTATTTTAGAGCCAGAAATGCGTGATGTTGGCGCTGCAGTAGGATTAGTTACCGCGATCCTTAAGAAAATTGCGCCAGATGAGCCGTTCATTATCTTGTGGAGTGATCATTTAGTAAAAAATGAGGATCTTTTTAGGAGTATTTTGTCAATTGCTGGAGAAATTTTAGAGAAGGAAAAAAATAAAATTGTATTTATCGGACAAAGATCTCGTTTTGCAAGTCAAAATCTTGGATGGATTGAGTATGGAGAAGAAGTGCAAAAAATAGATGGAATCTCACTCTATGCATTTAAAAGTCTTCACTATCGGCCGCCCCTTGAAAAAGCAGAAACATTTCATATAAGCCCGCATCACGCTTGGAATCCTGGTTATTTTGCAACAACCGCTTCATTTCTTTTATCTCTTTTTAAGATTCATGCAGCAGATATGTATGAGTCACTGACACAGCTTGCAGATGCATGGGGATCAGATCAGTTTGAGTCCCTCATGAAAGAAATATATCCAACGCTTGAGAAAATTTCGTTTGATAACCTTATTCTCGAAAAAATTGACCCATCTCATGGATACGTGATTGGTGCAGATCTTGGATGGAGTGATGTTGGAGCGTGGGAATCATTAAAAGAAGCACTTGCAAATCATGAATCCGAGAATGTTACAAAAGGAAAAGTTATGGTTCAAGATAGTAGTGATAGCCTAGTGTATAACTATACAAAACAAATGATTGTCGGTATTGATTTACATAAAATGTTGGTTATCACAACGAACGATGTTATTTTAGTATGTCCGAAAAACTCAGTACCTAAAATAAAAAAACTGGTTGAAAGTTTGGCAGGTGGACCGGATGAGCATCTTACCTAATCATGCCGTATATCGAAATAAAAAAAAGTATACTCTACGAATATTCAAAAAGGATCATGGATATTTTTTTTTCAACGGTTCTAGGTATAGTATTTCTTCCTGTTATTCTTGCAGTTGCCATTTTTATCAAACTCGATTCTGAAGGACCAGTTTTTGCAGATACCCCAGAAAGAGTAGGAAAAAATGGAAGGTTATTCAAAATGTATAAATTCAGATCCATGATTCAAAATGCCCATGAAATGTTAAGAGAAAATCCTCGTTTTTCAGAGCTTCTGGAAGTGTATAAAAGAGGTAGTTATAAACTAAAAAACGATCCTCGTATTACTAGAATTGGACAGTTTATCCGAAAACATTCATTGGACGAAGTACCTCAACTATTAAATGTTATCAAGGGGGATATGAGTTTGGTTGGTCCACGGGCGTATTATCCTGATGAACTACGAGAACAACAGAAAAAATATCCATATACTCAAGAAGCAGTAAAGATTGTGTTGTCTGTTCGTCCTGGGATAACCGGATTTTGGCAGGTTTCTGGTAGAAGCCAGATTAAATTCGACAAAAGAATAAAAATGGATGCCGATTACGTACGAAAAAGATCAATTGTTTATGATATTTGGATTATTCTTAAAACCCCATGGGCAATGATCAGTGGGAATGGGGCATTATAGTTCGTTTGACATACAGTATGTTTTTTGATTATTATCAAAGATATGCATGAATTTACAAAAATAGATTTAGCTTCTGTTCATCCAGAAAAAAAACATGATACAATATCGCAACCGCTTATGGAAAGGGGAAAAAGAAAGTTGAAAGTAAATCGAAAAAAGGTACTTCTTCCAGTTGGGATTATTGTTATTATTTTTGCAGCTTGTTCTTTTCTTCTTTTTGCTCCTCTTAAAAATATTTATTCCTCAGCACAAAAAACGAATACACAAGCACGGCTTACATGGGATGCTATCAAAAAACAAAATATAGAACTTGCAAGTACAGAACTTGTAAAAACGAAAAAAGATCTTGAGGAGACGCAAAAGAGTCTTTCGGCAATATCATTTTTACGCTACGTTCCAATAGCAAGCTGGTATTACAATGACGCCGATCACTTAATAAAAGCTGGCTTTCATGGTTTAGATGCAGCAACAATTTTAGTTGAATCAGTAAAACCCTATGCCGATGTGTTGGGGCTTAAAGGCCAAGGAAGTTTTGTGATGGGATCTGCCGAGGACAGAATTCGGCTTGCTGTTGCAACTATGGGGAAAATTACTCCTCGGATTGACGACCTTACAAAATATGCAAAACTGGCACAAGAGGAAATTGACCAAGTGAGTCCAAATCATTATCCTCCTTTTTTGGGTGGACAGAAAATCCGAAGTCAACTTATTCAAGCGCAAAAGCTAGCGGATGAGGGAGTTGGATTTGTTGATGAAGCAAGACCTCTTATAAAAGTTCTTCCATCACTTTTGGGTGAGTCGAAAGAAAAGAAATATCTTGTTATTTTTCAAAACGACAGCGAGCTGCGCCCAACTGGCGGTTTTATTACCGCATATGCTGTGTTTCGGGTAGATAAGGGAATAATTCATATAGACAGATCAGATGATATTTATACGCTGGATAAGTCTTTACGAAAAACACGGCCTGCTCCTGCTCCTATTGTAAAGTATCTTCCCGAAGTAAAAACTTTTAACCTGCGAGATTCCAATCTGTCTCCTGATTACATCGAGTCAATGAACACATTTGCCTCTATGTATGAAAGTGCCAGTGGGTCTGTGAATATAGATGGGATTATTGCCTTAGATACAAACGTTCTCGTTCATACAATCAAAATACTTGATGATGAAATCGTTGCTGGCGGAATTAAATTTACCACTCAAAAAGAGAAAGAATGTGATTGTCCACAGGTTATCTGGCAACTAGAACATTTAATCAGCAAACCAAAAAGCCTAGATTTAAGGGTTACATCACTTGAATCAGTTCAAGCACAGCGTAAAGATATTTTGGGAATTCTTTTATATGCAATTATGCAAAAAGCTCTTAAATCATCTCCTAAATTATATTGGGGACCACTCATGCAAGAAATGATCAATCAAACAGGACAAAAACATATCTTAGTGTATGTATACGATAAAAATGCTCAAGCAGGAGTAGAAGCACTCAATGCCGCAGGAAAAATTAAGTCATTTGATGGAGACTACCTACATATTAATCAAGCAAATTTAGGTGGAGCAAAATCAAATCTATTTGTTCGAGAGTCAGTAACGCAGAATATAGAAGTTCAGAGCGATGGAAGTCTTGTAAAGACAATTACTCTCAACTATAAAAATCCGTTTCCTCCATCGGATTGCAATTTGGAAAGAGGAAATGTGTGTTTAAACGCAACGCTTCGTGACTGGATACGAGTATATGTTCCCAAAGGGAGTGAACTTATTAGCAGTCAAGGGTCCGAAGTAAAAGTTACTTCCTACGAGGAATTAGGAAAAACAGTATTTGATGGATTTCTTACCGTTAGACCTTTAGGAAGTGCCACCTATACTCTTAAATATCGTTTGCCGTTTAAGTTAGCTAAAAATTCTCCGTTGCCCTTGCTTATTCAAAAACAGCCAGGGACCTATGAGAATGAATACGTTGTAAAAATAAACAATAAACAAGTTGAGAAATTTCCACTGATCGTTGATAAAGAGTTAAGGCTTCATTTATAAATAATATATTCTTACCTATTTTATTTGTGTTTCTAGTATAATACATCTATCTCTATGCGCACGTATAAAACAGAAGGAATTATTCTTAAAAGACGCAATAGTGGAGAAACAGATCGAATTCTCACAATTTTTACTAAACAAGAGGGAAAAATTCACATTAAAGCAACAGGGGTGCGTAAGATTACCAGTAGAAGATCTTCACATATAGAGCCACTAAACATTGCATTGCTTAACTTATATAAAGGAAGAGGCTATCCAATTCTGACGGAAGTTGAAATGATCGAAGATTTTTCTGATATTAAAGAAAATTTAAAAAAACTAGGGTTTGCGTATCATATATGTGAGTTAATTGATAGTTTATGTCCAGAAAACCAAGAACACCAATCACTATATGACTTATTAAAAGATACATTTTATAAGCTAGGATGCGAGGATGAAGTAATACGCATATGTAAAGAGTTTGAGTTGTCTTTATTGTCGTTGTTGGGATTCTACACTGCTTCTCAATTCACAGAACAATTTAACTCAACTGTTTTTATCGAGCAAATTTTAGAGAAAAAACTCAAGAGTAGACAAATCTTTCGGTATTTTACTCCCTAATAAAAAGAATTCCATTCTTTTCTGATATAATACTATTATGGTTGAAAATGCAATGGAAAAAATCGTAGCTCTTTGTAAGAGAAGAGGTTTTATCTATCCTGGTTCAGAAATTTATGGAGGACTCACTGGAACGTGGGATTATGGACCATTAGGAGTACTTCTTAAAAGCAACATTAAAAAGCAGTGGTGGAAAACAATGGTTCAACTAAGAGACGATGTGGTGGGATTAGATGCAGCAATTATGATGAATCCGCGGACATGGGTTGCATCAGGACACGTGGAGGCATTTACCGATCCCCTGATTGAATGTGAAGTATGTCATAAAAGGTTTAGGCCAGATAAGCTTGGTTTTAGAACGTTTGAAAAAGAAGGGATATCTGGTTACGCATATGATGAGATTAATTGTCCAACTGGAGGTCATAAATTACAAATTGTACATGTTCAACTGAAAGATGTAGGTTCAGAAAAGATTATTGATCCACGGAGATTCAATCTATTAGTAACCGCACAACTTGGAGTGGTGGATAAGCATGACATATACTTGCGAGGAGAAATCACGCAGGGGGTATTCGTGAATTTTCAAAATGTTGTTGATTCAACCCGGGTAAAAATTCCATTTGGTATCGCTCAAATTGGAAAGGCTTTTCGAAATGAAATAACTCCAGGAAACTTCACCTACCGCTCGAGAGAATTTGAACAAATGGAACTTGAATTCTTTATTAGAAATACAGATGAAGAAGGGGATAAGTGGTTTAATTATTGGAAGGAAGAAAGAATAAAATGGTATGTGTCGTTAGGGCTGAATAAAGATAATTTGAGATTTAGAAAACACGAAGACAATGAACGTGCCCACTACGCAAAATTTGCTGAAGATGTCGAGTATCATGCGCCGTTTGGGTGGAGTGAGTTTGAAGGAATTCATCACCGGGGAAACTGGGATTTATCCAGTCATAAATTGTCGTACAAAGATGAAAGTGGTGAAGAATATACTCCATGGGTTATTGAAACATCTGGTGGAGTTGACCGCAGCGCATTATTCTTTTTGATTGATGCATATCACCAAGAGGATAAACGAGTAGTATTAAAACTTCACCCAAAATTAGCACCATATAAAGCAGCCGTATTTCCGTTACTTGCGAATAAAAAAGAACTGGTTTCAAAAGCAAGAGGTATTTATGAAAAGCTTCAAAAAAATGTAATGGTTGTTTGGGATGATCGGGGAAATATTGGAAAGCGGTATTTTGCTCAAGACGAAATTGGCACACCCTTTTGCGTTACGGTAGATTTCACGTCCTTACAAGATAATACCGTTACTATTAGAGATAGAGATACTACGAAGCAAGAACGACTTCCCATACAAAAGCTTGAATCATACTTTCTTGATAAATTGAGATAAAACCAGTCAGTTGTTTTATTTTGTTCTCTTGACAAACGATATGTACTTTATACAATTAAAGTGTATCTACCTCAATAGTTGAGAAGTAGATTTTTTTATTTTTGTCACAGTGATCAATACATCCTTTTGTGCTGATACTGTTGGAATTCCTCAAGAAGCGTGCGGAATCACGGCAATTTATAGTAAAAAGAAAAAAATAGTCTCCCCTTTTATTGTTAGCATGCAACATGAGCTTCAACATAGAGGAAGAGATGCTGCGGGTATTGCGGTATTTGGCATGCGTTCCCAAAAAATTCAAGTATACAAAAATCTGGGAAGGGTAAAAGAAGTTTTTCCTCAATATTTTGATTTTTCTGCTTTTCATCTATTAAGCGATCGGGGAATTGGTCACAATCGATATGGTACCAGTGGTAACTCTTACAAAGATAGCGTTGATGGAGCTCAGCCTGTAATAGTGAGCTGGCAGGGAAGAGTTGTTGCAATTGCATATAATGGAAACCTTCCAGAATCAGAAAGAAAAAAACTCAAAGAAAAAATTCCTTCTCAACTTTCAAAAGAACCAGATTTTGATACGTATGATATAGCAAGAGCAATTGTTTCATCTGAAGGTTTAGATTGGCCAACAAGAATAAAAAATGCCTTAAAGAATGTTCACCTTGCATACGCATTAACTATACTCACCGATACGGGAGAGATTTATGGTTTGGTCTGTCCCAGCGAAACCTGGCCTTTGTGGGTGGGTGAGACACAAGAGTTAATACTACTTGCTTCAGAAACAAGAGTATATAAGAGAAACGATATTATCTGGAAACCGGTAAGAGCCGGACAATTAGTGCAAGCAACAGAGATGGGAGTTATTACCACTCAATTATTTTCTCCACAAAAAAAATTCCGCTGTGCGCTTCATGATCAATACGGTGCTCGAGCAGATTCTCTTATGACACCCAAGCTAACTTTTCGGGAATTTCGGGTTCATTTAGGCCAAAGGCTCGCCAGAGAGCATCCGCTTGAGATGGATATTTATGCGGGAGTACCTTACTCGGGTATTCCTATGGCAGAGGGATACGTACAAGAATTGGGTAAGAAGCTTACTCCTATTATAGAGTTAACTACAGACACCAGAGGTTTTATCGGCAAGAACGAAAACGAAATTAATACAGTGATTAGTGGTAAGTATAAAATTGCCCACACAGAAAGAATTTACGGGAAAAAAGTACTGCTTATCGATGATTCGTTAATCCGAGGAAAAACTGCGGGAGGAGATCCTTTGCGAGGAGTAAAAGGAATAATTCAGTTAGTTCGCGATGCCGGAGCACATGAAGTGCATTTTGCAGTAACGCTTCCCAAATTTACAAAAGATTGCGATATGGGATACTACATTCGAAAAGATACTCTTATTGCATTATATCGCAAAGCAGATGGAGAATACGAGCAGTTATCTTCTTCAGAAATTGCTTCTCGTATAGGAGCTGACGGCGTGTATTACTTAAGCACGGAAAGTGTAAAATCATCCTATGAATGGGCACTTGGGGATCGTGAGAGTGCGTGTACGAGATGTATGGGAGGCATACATCCTTTGGAAATTCTTAAAAAGCAAGGCGAGGCAAAGCCTGTTATTTCAGGGCTCATCTATGCAGCTGTGTAAGTAGGAGTTGACAAGCACTACTATCTTGTTAAAATGTATATATGGTAAATAATAAAATGCTTATTATAGTGGTTGTAATAATACTTCTTGCGATTAGTGGAGGAGCATATTACTACTTTTTTGCCAACACAACGTCTCCAAAACCAGTTGAAACAGAACCAGTTATTGCTTCGGAAGAAGAGGTGCTAACCTTAAACCCTGAAGATATTGGTCTTGAATTTACCGCTCGGGCAGATGAGAAAGCAGTTACTTTTGTACTTACAAAAATTAGCGAAATTGACTCAGTTGAATACGAAATTATGTATTTAGCCAAGGGAGATATTCCTCGAGGCGCCATAGGCAATGTGTCTCCCAAGCCAGGAGCTTCGGAAATTCGCTCAGGTACTATAGATCTTGGGACGTGCTCGTCTGGCAAATGCAAATACGATGAAGGAGTTAAATCGGTTGACCTTATTCTTAAAATTACCAAAAATAACGGGAAAGTATATCAAGTAAAAGACACTCTCGAGTTATAGTTTTTAATAGTTACTCCTTTGATTCATTGGCATCTACTATCTTCCCTCTTGACATGGGCGTGAAAACTGTTCAAAATGGTATAAAGTGGTCCAAAGTGGGAAAAAGTGGAACGAAGAAAGGAAGCATGCTAAAAATGGCTGGCAGGAGACTTGCATATGCTTATTGGACAATATGAAGGAAGAATTGGAGATAAATATAGAGTTGCGTTTCCAAAAAGATTTCGTGAAATTCTTGGCGACAAGCTAATTATTACCAAAGGGTATGAAAACTCGCTCATTGTGGTTTCAGAAGAAGGGTGGAAGGCGCTTCTTGAAGGAACAGAAGGAAAACCATTTATCCAGCAAGAAACCCGAGAAACACAAAGATTCTTGCTTGGCCAAGCATCATTTGCAGAGCTCGATAATAAAGGAAGGTTTATTATACCTGACTACTTACGAAGCTTTGCAAAGATTAAAAACGAAGTTATATTCTTAGGACTTTCACGATACGTAGAAATATGGGCGAAAGAGCATTGGGAAGAGTATAATAAGAACCTTGAAAATAATATCGACAGAATTTCTCAAAAACTTGTGTCCAGGCAAGATGAGTAATTTCCATACACCAGTTCTTTTACAAGAGGTAATTAACTATTTACCCATCGTACCCGGAGAAAAATATATTGATGCTACCATTGGAGGTGGAGGACACAGTCGGGAAATCCTCAATAGAGGTGGACTGGTACTGGGACTTGATATAGATCAAGATGCTATAGATTTTGTTAAAGAAAATTTCAAATCTCAAGTTTCAAATCTCAAATTGAGACTGGCTCACGGAAATTTTAGAGATATTAAATCAATTGCCAATTCACAAGGATTTACCAACGTGAGTGGTATCTTATTCGATCTTGGTGTTTCTAGCTATCAATTAGATTCAGCACAAAAAGGGTTTAGTTTTAATAAAGAAGGTCCATTAGACATGCGAATGGATAAGAATCTTGGGGTAACAGCCAAAGATTTAGTACATGCACTTTCAAAACAAGAATTAACGGATCTTTTTTTACGATTTGGAGAAGAGAAAAACGGCTGGCGTATTGCAGCAGAAATTACTAAAAGCCGTACCCAAAAGCCTATTACTACAACAAAACAGTTAACCGAAATTATACATCGGGTAGTACCAAAAAAGTATGGAGATATTGATCCAGCGACACGAGTGTTTCAAGCGTTTCGGATTGTAGTGAACGACGAACTAGATACTATCAAACAAGGATTATCACAGGCAGTCGGGCTACTTCGACCAACAGGGAGAATTTTAATTATCTCATTTCATTCATTAGAAGATCGGATCGTTAAACAGTCTTTTGTTGACTTTGAAAGAAACAGATTGGGAACTATTTTAACAAAAAAGCCAATCATTCCGAGTGTGGAAGAAATAACAAGAAATGTACGAAGCAGAAGCGCAAAGCTTCGTGTTTTTGAAAAAAATTAGAGAGTATGAAAAAACCGATTTCATTTATTATTGTATTAAGTGGTATTATTTTGATGCTTTCGGTATTGCAAGTAATTGTTTCCAATATGCTTTCAACTGCTGGTATTACGCTGAGCAATTTACAAAGAGAAATAAAACAATATAAAACAGAAAATATTGTTTTGTCAGAAAAGTTATTGTTAGTTTCTTCTTTGACGGCTATTTCTGCACAAGCAGAAAAACTTGGTTTTATTGATGCGCAGAGCCAAATCATTATAGGAAGTCCTATACCGCTTGCTATACAACGTTAATGTGGAGATATCGTTTTATTCTCTTTCTTCTGATTGGAGCGTTTTTTCTGGTTGTCGCTCGGCTTTTTTACTGGCAAGTGGTAAAAGCAGAAGAGCTTTCTTTTTTGGGAAAATCTCAGTATGGACAAAGGATAGTTCTTGATGCGGTGCGAGGAGAAATTAAAACCTCAGATGGGTTTCCTCTTGCAACAAACAAACTGTCGTACCTTGCTTACGTTAATCCAAAAGAGATCGCTCAAAAAGATAAAGAAAAGCTCATAAGGATTCTGTCTTCATATCTTTCAGTAGATAGTGCATCGGTGAGTGCCTCGTTGGCGAAAGATTTATTCTGGGTACCTGTCAAATCGGGTATAGATATTGAAACAAAAGAAAAAATTTCTATACTGGATCTTCCAGGGGTGGGTTTTGAAGAACAATATGTACGTTTTTATCCAGAAGCTTCAATGGCAGCTCATTTAATTGGATTTGTAGGAAAAGATGAATGGGGAGGGAATAAAGGATACTTTGGGATAGAAGGATACTATGATCGTCAACTTGCTGGAAAACCTGGAACAATTGTTCAAATAAAAGATGCGTTGGGTCGGCCAATTCTTGCAAAGTCAAATGCGAAAGCAGGAAAAGTCGATGGAAGAAGTCTCCAATTGCATATTGATCGAACTGTTCAATTTATTGTCGAAAAAAAATTAAAACAAGGTATCGAAAAATATCAAGCTGCTGGTGGAATGGTAGCAGTAATGGATCCTCGGACTGGAGGAGTTTTAGCAATGGCAAGTTTTCCTTCGTTTGATCCTCGTAGTTACCAAGAATATCAATATGATTTATACAAAAATCCATTTATTTCTAATTTATTTGAGCCAGGATCAACTTTTAAAGCCCTGGTAATGGCAGCTGGTCTTGATGCAAAAGTAGTAAAGCCAGAAACCCAATGTTCAATTTGTGATCAGCCGGTATCTATTGGTGGATATGAGATTAAAACGTGGAATAACAAATATTACAAGAACACTACGATGGTTGACGTTATTCGCCATTCCGATAATACTGGTATGGTTTTTGTAGGACAGTCACTAGGAATATCTTCGTTTCTGCGATATCTAAAACAATTTGGTATAGGAGAAACAACAGGAATCGATTTGCAAGGAGAAGTATCTTCGACAGTTCGCAATAAAGACGCATGGTATCCAATTGATTTTGCAACTGCAGCCTTTGGACAAGGAATTTCTCTTACCCCCCTTATGCTTCTTAATGGATTTGCTGCTATTGCAAATAATGGGGTTCGTATGGAGCCGCATGTTGTCTCAAAAATTGAATTGGTAAATGGAGAGCAAATTGCTATAAAATCAAAGATACTTGGTACACCGATTTCACAAGCAACAGCGAAAGCAATGACTGAGATACTTGTAAACGCAGTATCAAATGGAGAAGCAAAATGGGCAAAGCCAAAAGGGTACCGGATTGCGGGAAAGACTGGAACCGCACAGATTCCCATAGCGGGACACTACGATCCGAATAAGACAATTGCTTCGTTTATAGGATTTGCGCCAGCGGATAATCCTAAATTTGCCATGCTCGTCATTGTAGATCGTCCAATAACCTCTATTTACGGATCAGAAACAGCTGCTCCCATTTTTTTTGAGATTGCTAAGGATCTTTTCGCTTATTATCAAATTGCTTCAACAGAATAACCATTTTCCTCTGTCTAACTTTAATAATCATCAGTAAAAAGGTATAATATAGGGTATGTGGCAGCAAGCTAAGAATGTTTGGCATCTCCTATTAGCAATGGGGGGCAGTTTTTGGTTTGGATTCCCTTCAAAAAGGCTTAGGATTATCGGAGTGACTGGTACTGATGGAAAGACAACTACAGTAAATCTTATCTATCATATGTTAAAAACTGCTGGATATTCAGTTTCCATGATTTCATCGGTTGGCGCAACAATTCATGGAAAACAGTATAATATTGGGTTTCATGTAACAACTCCATCTGCGTTAGCAATTCAAAAATTTCTCAAAATGGCTGTTAATACTCAAGCAAAGAACTATCTTGTTTTAGAAGTTACGTCTCATGGTTTGGATCAATATAGAGTATGGGGGATTGATTTTGAAGTTGCCGTACTAACAAATATTACCAATGAACATCTTGATTACCATAAAACCTATGAAAATTATATTCAAACTAAGTTTAAACTTCTTAGAGGAGCAACAGGTGCGGTATTTATCAATACAGACGACCAGTCATACAAGACAATTCAAAAGTTGAAAGTTAATTCTTCTGATGTTAGGCAACACGCAAAGTGGATTACCTATGGGTTACGTTCTGATGCTGATGTTAATCCAAAAGTTTTTCCTTTCAAGACGCAACTTATTGGTGAGTTCAATCAATATAACTGTTTAGCAGCCATTGGCGTATGTACGTATTTAGGAATTGCAAAAAACATTATGGAGAAAGCACTTTTAAGCTTTATTCCTCCAAAAGGAAGAATAGAAGTCGTGCATGAAGATGACTTTACTGTTATGGTTGATTTTGCTCATACGCCGAATGCGCTTGAACGCCTATTACGTTCACTTCGCAAAGAGACTAAAGGTCGAATCATTCATGTGTTTGGTAGTGCTGGAGAACGCGATACTCAAAAACGGCCAAAAATGGGAAGAATATCTTCTGAATGTGCAGATGTAATTATTGTAACGGCCGAGGATCCACGTTCAGAAACAGTAGAAACAATCACAGATGAGATTGAATCAGGAATGAGAGAGTCTGAATTAAGAAAAAAAAACCAGACATATTTTAGAATTCCAGATAGACAAGAAGCAATTAATCTGGCAATTGCTCTTGCCGAAAAAGGTGATATGGTTGTTATAACGGGAAAAGGGCATGAGCAGTCTATGAACTTTGGAAGTGGAGAAGAACCCTGGAGTGATCACCAAGCAATAGAAAACGGATTAAAAGTTCTGAAGAAAACGTAGCATTGTGTAAGGTGTATTGAAAGTATGAAGCAAATAAGATCAATTCATTTCGTCGGCATTAAAGGTGTTGGAATGGCATCGCTTGCGATATTAGTAAAAGAAGCTGGAATAACAGTAACGGGCTGCGATATCGATCAAGAGTTTATTACCGATCATATTCTTCATGAAGAAAGGATCTCTGTTAAGAAGGGTTTTAATCCAGAGCATATAAAAAGCCAAGACTTGGTAATTACTACCAGTGCTCATGGCGGTTTTGAAAATAGAGAGGTTAAAGCAGCTTTAATAAAAAACATTCCTGTATTAACTCAAGGTCAAGCAGTTGGAGAGTGTATGAAAGGAAAGATTTTGGGAAGATCGGATTTTATTGGTATATCTGTAGCTGGAACTCATGGTAAAACAACCACATCCGCACTTCTTGCAACAGTTCTTAAGAAAAATAGCTTTGACCCATCATATATTATTGGAACTTCATCAATTCCGAGTCTTGGTTTCGGCGGACACTATGGGAGTGGAAAATTCTTCATCGCAGAGGCGGATGAATACGCAACCGACCCAAATGCATTGTTTGTCGATCAGCAAAAGTCGCCTTTCTCCAAAACAAGCATTGTTGCTAAATTTCTCTGGCAGCATCCTTATTATGCGATTATAACTAATATAGAATTTGATCATCCTGACGTGTATCCAAACATCGAAAAAGTAAAAGAAGCTTTCGTTCAGTTTGCAAACAACATCGATAAAAATGGGTTACTTATAGGTTATGGAGATGATCCACAGGTACAGGCAGTTCTCATGCAGATACAAAGGACATACATAACATATGGTTTTTCACAAAAAAATGACTATGTGATACATGATTATGTGGTTTCGCAGACTTCAACACGATTTCAGGTATCAAAAAATAACAAGTCGATCGGTGAATTTACCCTTAACATTCTTGGAAAACATAACTGCTTGAATGCACTATCTGTAATTATTCTTGCCAAAGAGCTGGGAATCAGTAATGCAGATATACGAGCGGGACTTTTCTCATACATTGGTTCAAGGCGGCGATTACAATATATTGGTACATTAGCAAGTGGAGCGTTAATCTTTGACGACTATGCTCATCATCCCTCCGAAATACGAAGCACTCTCAACGCCATTAAGACTGCTTATCCAGATCATTCCATTGCTGCCATATTCCAGCCTCATACATATTCTAGAACCAAAGCTCTTTTTCATGATTTTACACAAGCATTTTCGAATGCTGATTCAGTTATTATTACCGACATTTATTCCTCGCTTCGCGAAAAGACAGATAGTACGGTTTCATCAGAAGACTTAGTAAAAAAACTCTCAGAAACACATAAACAAAGTTACTTTTTCCCAAGACTAAAAGATGTGGTAGAATATATCAACAAAAAAAAATTTAGTTCAAAAAACATTCTAATAACTCTTGGAGCAGGAGATATTTACAAAATAATCGATCAGCTTGATATCAATCGGTAATGTATGGAAAAACTTATTATAAAAGGAGGTAAAAAACTTCATGGACAGGTAACGGTATCTGGGGCAAAAAACGTGGCTCTTAAAGCACTAGTTGCAGCATGTTTAACAGAAGATGAGGTTGTTATCAAAAATATTCCCCATATTTCTGATTTTTTTATTATGTCAGAAATAATCCAAGACCTCGGTGGATTAGTACGCATAAAAGATCATACTGCTTATATACAGGTAAAGCAGATAAAAAAGAGTGAAGTAGCTTTAGAAAAAGCAGCCGCAATTAGGACTTCTTCTCTGTTTCTAGCTCCACTTTTGGCACGTATAGGAAAAGCAGTTATCCCTAACCCAGGGGGATGCAGAATTGGTGCTCGTCCAATAGATCGAACAATAAACGGTTTAGAACTCATGGGATCAAAAATAAGATATGAAAGTAGAGATGGTTATTTTCACGCTAAAGCAGTACACCCAGATAAATTATTATACGGGGTAAACTATATGTTTGAAAAAAACACGCATACTGGTACTGAAACCCTTATTCTTGCATCAGTTCTGGCAAGTGGCAGAACAGTTTTAAATAACGCTGCTCTTGAGCCAGAAATAGATGAACTAATCAGTTTATTAAATGATATGGGAGCACAGGTGCGAAGAGAAAATAAAACAATTGTTATTGATGGAGTCGATAGATTACATGGTACAGAATTTACTATTGGACCTGATCGAAATGAAATCGTTACATTTGCTGTTGCGGCTATTATTACCCAAGGAGATATTACCGTCACCAATGGAAGTTTTGCAGATGTGAATATATTCCTAGAGAACTTACAAAAAATAGGTGGCGGGTACGAAGAAACAGACAAGGGCCTGCGTTTTTTTTATAAAGGTCAACTTCAATCAACAGATATAACTACCTTGCCCTATCCAGGATTTATGACAGACTGGCAAGGACCTTGGGCAGTACTTATGACTAAGGCCCAAGGGACTTGTGTTATTCATGAAACGGTATACGAAAACAGACTTGGTTATATTAAGGAGTTAAAGAAAATGGGTGCACGTATGGAGCTATTTAATCCAGTGGTTTCTGACCCCAAAACATTCTATAATTTTAATCAAGATGATGAAAAAGAAGAATATTTCCACGCAGTGCGCATTTTTGGTCCAACTCAACTACATAACGGTGTGTTAGCAATTTCAGATTTGCGAGCAGGAGCAACGCTGGTTTTAGCTGCTTTAGCGGCAGCGGGCACGACTGTTATTTTTGGTGTAGAACATTTAGATAGAGGCTACGAAAGGTTTGATCAGCGACTGAAGAAATTAGGAGGAAATATAAAACGTGAATCAGATGAATAATTCTACTACTCAAGCAGTCCTATTAGCAGCAGGTAAATCGAGCCGATTTATTCCATTTGCTGATATGGGTCATAAATCTTCAATCACCATGCTAGGAAAGCCACTTATTGTGCATACTCTTTTGTCAATAGCAAAGACTGGAATACAAGAAGTCGTAATTATAATTGGTAAAAACACCACTATTCCACACCTAATTGGTCAAGAAGCGTTGCCATTTCGTATTACCTATGTGGTTCAAAAAGAAGCAGAGGGAATGGGTGACGCTCTTCTTGCGGCACAACAGCATCTTCACGATTCTTTCTTTATGCTGCATGCGCATCATGTTGACTTTTCTGAGTTTAAACATCAATTAGAAGAAAAAGCCGGTCATATAGATACTGCTGTGTTATTGGCAAAAGAAGATCATCAGCTTATGCGCTATGGTGTTTTAAAAGTAGACAACGACACAGTTTTAGATATAACTGAAAAACCAATTTACGGTAAAATAGACTCAAACCTTCGGATAATTGGGATATATTTGCTCAATAAAACCTTCCTTGAAGTACTTAAAAAAACTTCTCATGAACACTATCATTTTGAAAAAGCGCTTTCCCGTTTTGCCCAAGAAAAGAAAGTGAAAGTGGCTATAACTAACAAAAACACCGTGTCGTTAAAATACGCGTGGGATATACTGGCGGTAAAAAACTCTTTATTAAAAAAAATCAAACGATCAATCTCTACCAGCGTTTCTATTGCTAAAAGCGCGCAAATTATAGGAAAGGTACAGATAGAAGACGGAGTAACCATTATGGAAAATGCGTGTATCAAAGGGCCAGCATATATTGGGAAAAACGCTTTCATTGGAAATAATGCGGTACTGCGTGAAGGAGTTGATATTGAAGAAGGAGGAGTTATTGGTGGGTATATGGAAATAAAAAATAGTCTTGTCATGGCATCGTCAACAACCCATTCTGGTTTTATTGGAGATTCAGTGATTGGTTTTGGGTGTAAGATCGCTGCGTTTTTCTGCACTGGCAATGTGCGATTGGATCGCCAGGAAGTAAGGGTTGCTATTAATGGAGAAAAAATTAATACAGGACTGCCCTTTTTAGGGGTATTGATGGGGAACAATGTAAAAACTGGTGTCAGAGTTTCTACCATGCCGGGGATACTTATTGGGAATGACACTATTATCGGACCGAGTACCACAATTACTCACAATGTTGTAAACAATGTGCGATACTATACAACTTTTCATGAAATAATAGAAGAAAATCAAAAAACGAAAGAAAAGAAAAAAATAAGCAAGAAGAAAATTGTGCTTCTTGATATTGATTATACACTTTTTGATACGGATACGTTTAAAGCAAGTAACCTTCAGACGCACAGTTTATATGAAGAAGTTGCAGGCGTTATAGAACAATTATCTTCCATTGCCGAGCTTGGAATCTTTTCAGAAGGAGATAGTGCGTTTCAACAAGAAAAACTAGTTAAAACAGAGATCTACAATCATTTTCTCAATAAGCATATTCATATTGTTACCAATAAAGATAGTGAGTTAGAACGGATAGTTTCAAAGTATAAAGATAGGAATGTATTTCTTGTGGACGATAGATTGTCGGTATTACAAAAAGCAAAACTTTACCATCCAGATATATTTACCGTTTGGGTACAACGAGGGAAATTTGCGAAAAATCAAGAACTGATTCCCGGTTTTCTGCCTGATGCCACGGTAAAGAATTTACATGATGTCGTATCAATTGTTACTGCCTCTTAATAACTGAAATACAATTTTAAACTATGTGTGGAATTTTTGGATATGTAGGTACTAAATCAGATGCCGCGAACCTTGTGCTGGAAGGTTTAAAACTTCTGGAGTATAGAGGTTATGATTCGTGGGGAATCGCAGTAAAAGTCAAATCCGAGGCTCAGACTCAAGAAGCTACGAAAGGAGGACAAAAGTTAGAAATCAAAAGTTCGTTGGAAGTAGAAAAACACATAGGTAAAATTGGAAATGCGTCTGTACATTTGCCCTCAAGTTCGATTGGGATCGGTCATACCCGATGGGCTACTCACGGTGGAGTGACCAGAGAAAACGCGCATCCTCACCTGGATTGTAGAAAACAACTAGCAGTTATTCATAACGGAATTGTAGAAAATCACGGAGAACTGAAAAAAGACCTTATGAAAAAAGGCCATACATTCATTTCTGAAACTGACACAGAAACGATTGTACATTTGATCGAGGAAAATCTAAAAAAGCAAGGATTTGCCTCCGCAGTTAAAGATGCTTTTAACAAATTGCAAGGACTTAACGCCATAGTGGTACTGAATGCTGTTTCAAAAGAAATAGTTGCTGCAAAAACAGGTTCTCCTCTTGTTGTAGGTCAAGATAAAAATGGATTCTATGTGGCATCTGATGTATCTGGAATAGTGAAACACACCAGAAGAGTAATTTTTTTAGAAGATAATCAACTTGTTATACTCGGGAAAAAACTCAAATTAATCCGCTTACCGAAAGGAGAAGAAATTGAGCCTGATTTTCAAACGATTGATTGGACATTTGAACAAGTTGAAAAAGGAAAATTTAAACACTTTCTTATTAAAGAGATTCACGAACAACCACGAATTATTGAAAATATTGCTTTGAATTATACTCATGAAGCCCAAAAACTTGCAATGTTAATCGACAAGGCATTCGGAACATTCATGTTGGGGTGTGGAACTGCGTCGTATGCTGCTCTTTCTGGAGTATATCTCTTTTCAAGGATCGCAAAAAAACACGTAAACTTTTCCATTGGTTCAGAGTTTAACTATCTTGAAGACTACTTGACTTCTCAAAGTCTGCTAATCCCAATTTCTCAATCAGGAGAAACAATAGATGTTGTTGAGTCTGTGCAGAAAGCAAAACAGAAAGGAGCACATATCGCTGCAATTGTGAATGTTTTGGGTGCAACACTCTATAGGCAAGCACATGACAAAATCTTACTTGGAGCAGGGCCTGAAAAAGCTGTAATTGGCACAAAAAGCTTTATTGCTATGATCTCTATCCTTCTTCTTACAGCATGTGTACTTGCAAGAAGACATGCAGAAGGAAAAAAAATGTTGCTTGATGCCTCAAATGGCATCAAGGATATTTTGAAAAAAAGTTTTCTGAAAAAAATCCAGTCTGTTGCGGATGACCTCAAGAAAAAAGAACACATTTTTGTTATTGGCAGAGGATTATCATATGCGACAGCTTTGGAGATGACGTTAAAGATAAAAGAAACAAGCTACATTCATGCCGAGGGATTCGCGGGCGGAGAGTTGAAACACGGTGTGATAGCCCTCATTGAAGAAGGAACTCCTTGTATTGTTGTTGCCTCAAAAGATGAGACATATGATGATATTATTTCTAATGCGGCAGAAATTAGGGCGCGTGGAGGATATATTATCGGCATCGGTCCCAAGGAAAATAGCGTTTTTGACCGATTTCTTAAAACCACTGATGCGCAGGATGCAACAATTATTCCTCAAGTTGTTATTTCCCAGCTCTTAGCCTATTATCTTGCTCTTAAAAGAGGCATAAAAGATCCAGATAAACCAAGAAACCTTGCAAAAAGTGTTACGGTAAAATAATGAAAATACCAATTCTTATTCTACACGGCTGGGGAAGAAACAGCAGCTCATATAAAGATTTGAAACATTTACTAGAAAAAGATGGGTATACTGTGTATATTCCCGATCTTCCAGGGTTTGGATCTGAACCTCTCATTACCGCCAATATGTATCTTGATGATTACGTTGAATTCGTTGCATATTTTATGAAAAAACATACGCTTTCTTACGTAAACATTATTGGTCATTCATTTGGTGGAAGAGTTGCGTTAAAATTTGCTTGGAAATATCCGGAAAAAGTTTCGAAATTATTCCTAACAGGAGTTCCGATTATACGAAATACATCCTTTGTAAAAAGAACAGCCTTTGTAATTTCGGTAGTAAGTGGATCTGTGTTAAAAAAACTTCCTCTTTCGTTGCAGGGGTTTATGCGTAGGTCCGTTTATTTTTTACTCGGTGAGTGGGATTATTATAATGCTGGAGGACTAAAAGAAGTATTTAAAAATATTATTAACGAAGATCTTGTTGCGTATGCCCAAAAAATTACCACGCCCACTTATTTACTATGGGGAAGTAACGATTGGATAACACCAGTAACCGATGTTGAAAAAATTACAAAAATTATGCCACAAGCGCATTCAATTATCATTCCAGATTCAACCCATAAACTTCCTTATGAAAACCCAGAAGGATTTATTAAATCTTTTAAAGCGTATTTATGAATTTGATAGTTGGGATAGTATTTTTTATTTGGGTTATTCGAAATATTAATTTTTGGATAAGTCTCTGGCAAATAAAAGAGTATCGGCTCGACAGACTAGTAGTCCATATTAAGGAAACGGCAGAAGGAAAAGAATTATTCATATCGCCTTTTTTACTTATAAAATTATCTCTTTTGGTGTTGTTTAGTTTTATTATCATTAATCCTCAATATATTCTTTTGTACAACAGTATTATTGCGATGGTTTTTCTTGTAGAAAGTGTCTTTGTAATAAAAGAAATAAAAAAGCACGTTCTAAGACGACCAGTTTTTACTATTAAAGCTTTGTTCGTTGGTATCATAACCCTTTGTATGATTATGGCACTATATCTAGTGCCTCTGGTTGATAGCTTTGTATGGTTGCTCTTGTTGGATAGATTAGTTCCTTTTATAATCGGTTGTTTCGTTTTACTGTTATCAGTTCCTACAGAACTGCTGCGAGATATAAAAGTTGAGGCAGCAATAAAAAAACTTAAAAATCATAAGAACATGACCATTATTGGTATTACGGGAAGCTATGGAAAAAGCTCTACTAAAGAATACCTTGCGCAAATCCTTTCCCATCAATTTAATGTGTTATATACCAAAGGAACAAATAACACGCCAATTGGTATCGCAAATACTGTGATAACGGGACTCAGAGATGATACTGAAGTTTTTATTGTAGAAATGGGAGCCTATAAAAAAGGAGAAATTGCGCAGCTTTGTAGTATTGTTAAGCCACAAATCGGTATTCTGACTGCCGTTAATTACCAACACCTTTCATTATTTGGAAGTTGGGAAAATATTATGATGACAAAATACGAGTTGATTGAATCGCTGCCAAAAAATGGGTTTGCTATATTCAATGGTAACAATACGAGTTCGTACAGCTTGTTTAAAAAAACGAAAAAAAAGAAAATACTGTATGCTGCTCAAACAGAAGACCTTAAGGAATCGATACAAAAAGATGCCGAAATTTACGCTAGTAACATAAAACTTCAAAAAAAATCAATTTCATGTACTGTTCAGATAGCAAAAACGTCTTTTGTTATAAAAGCGCCATTAATTGGTTATCACTCGGTCGAAAATATTCTGCCAGGTGTTTATATTGCTTTTTATTTGGGTATGAAACCGGTAGCAATAAAACAAGCGATTACTCATTTAATACCACTTTCTAAAACCATGATTACTCATACACTGGCATCAGGTGTTACTGTGGTCGATGATACGTTTAACGCGAATCCAAACGCAATTCTTGCAGCAGTTGAGTATATAAAGATTTATTCTGGGAAAAAGCTATTTGTGTTACAACCAATGATTGAATTGGGTACTCGTGCTCAAGAAGAACATCAAAAAATTGCTCGGGCTGTTGCTCTTACTTGCGATATGTTGTTTATTACCAATAGAAACTTTTACAGTTCTATTGAAAAGGGTATTCAAGAGGCACGTAACACATGTCAGCTAAAAGTAGCTAATCCTTCAGAAATCGCTGATTATATCAAACAACATTCCCAGAACAATGACGTTATTGTGTTTGAGGGAAAAGAAAGCGCATTCGCATTACAACTTCTTGTATGAAAAGACCGATCGCAATTTCTCTGTCTCCAAATACCAGTATCTCTGACGGTTTGATTGCTTTAAGATCACTCTTTTTGATATGGATGTATTTTTCAACCACCGCGGTTAAATCTTTAGAACAATGGTTTCGACAATTTTTTGGTGTTTCGTATGCGATTTCATTTAACAGTGGTAGGGGAGCGTTATATGCTATTTTAAAATCTTTGGATATTGGAAAAGGAGATGAAGTATTAATACAAGCTTTTACCTGTGTTGCGGTTCCAGACACAATAATTGCAACTTTTGCAACACCAGTTTATGTCGATATTACAGATTCGTATACGTTGGATGTTATCGATTTAGAATCAAAGATATCTCCGAGAACAAAAGCAATTATTGTACAGCATACATTCGGGATTGCTGCTCCTGTCAAAGAAATAAAAGCAGTAGCAAAAAAACACAAATTGTTTGTTATCGAAGACGTAGCACATACAATAGGCGCAACAGATAAAGCAAAAAAACTGGGAACGTTTGGTGATGCTGCAATTTTTAGTTTTGGAAGAGACAAGGCGTTTTCTTCTGTTTTTGGTGGCGTTGCAATAACCGACTCGGAAGTCCTTGGAAAAAAAATTCGCCAGATGCACAAACAGTTATCAAATCCTTCAGTAGCCTGGACGATTCAACAGCTACTACATCCAATTTTGTTTATCTATGTGATTTTACCCACGTATAATTTTTTTTCCTTGGGAAAACTACTGCTTGTTCTGTTTCAAAAACTCAACCTTCTTTCATTTCCGGTTAGAAAAAAAGAAAAATACGGAGAGCTTGATAGAATTTTGGTAAAAAAACTACCCAATCATCTGGCGAATTTAGCGCTTGCTCAACTTCGAAATATGCACTTATTTAACCAGAAACGAAGAGAGACAGTTAATACCTATATCATAAAATTAGGTGACAAGAAGTTGAAAAATCTTGCAGATTTGCCCCTTTTGCGGTTTCCCTATCTTGTTGAAAAACGAGATGAGTGCGTAGAACAGTTAAAAAGAAGAAAAATATACTTAGGTACTTGGTATTCTTCCATTATTGATCCAGTTGGGGTTGACTACAAAAAAGTTTTTTATACTCGGGGTTCCTGTCCCTCTGCAGAACATATCGCAAAGCGAGTCATTAATCTTCCAACGTATCCATTCCTTACCCAACAAGAAATAGAGCTTGTTATAAAAAGTGTTAAGCAATATGTATACCATTAAAGAGGTTACAAACAAAAAAACCTGGGAAGATTTTTTAACCGATCCGTCTGTTTCTTTCTACCCCTTTTTTCAGTCGTGGAATTTTGGTGATGTCCAGAAAAAATTAGGAAATACTGTATGGAGATTGGGAGTGTGGAGGGATGATAAATTGGTTTCGCTTTGTCAGGTAGTCTATGTTGCGGCCAGAAGAGGCCATTACCTTCATCTTCGCCATGGTCCGGTGCTAAAGCCATTTGATAAAGAAGTTTTTGTATTGCTTATTGATTATATTAAACAAATTGCCAAAGGAAAAAACACCGCTTTTATTCGCATGAGTCCAGTAGTACCCAAAGAATTCGTAGATTACCAGATGATTAAAAAACTTGGGTTTCTCAACGCGCCAATTCATCGTATGGATGCTGAAATATGTTGGGTTTTGGATATTACAAAAAGTGAGGAGCAGTTATTAGCAAGAATGAGGAAATCACATCGGTATCTTATTAGAAAGGGAGATATGAATCAAAAATTAAGAATCAGAAAAACCAAGAATACGCAAGATCTAGATTTTTTTTCCCCATTGTATCAACAACTAGCACAAAGAAAACATTTCATTCCCCATAGGGGGATACAAGAAGAGTTTGAAATATTTGGGAAGGACAGTCAAGAAGTATTATTTTTAGCAGCATACGATAACAAAATTATTGCTGCTGCGCTTATCGCATTCGTTGGGAACATGGCGATTTATCGTCATAGTACCTCAGACGAAATGTATAAACATATTCCAGCCATGTATTCCATTCAATGGGAAGCGATTAAAGAAGCAAGAAAGCGCGGGAAAAAACTCTATAATTTTTGGGGAATTGCAGGAAAAGATGCCCCCAAACGCCATCCCTGGCAAGGACATACCCTATTTAAAACCGGATTTGGAGGATATAGATTAGAATTGCTCCATGCTCAGGAGTTGCCTTTGAGTATTTTCTACTGGAAAACGTATGTAATTGAGTATGTGTCAAAGCTTTTCAGAGGGTACTAAATCGTTACTAATTCTTTCCCAGCAACAAAAATTGGCGTTGGGGAAGAAGGAGTCCTTGGACCAGGATCGTCGTCGCTCATAAGCCGTACTCGAACTGGAGCAAGCAGTGTAAGATCGTATGGCAGAGCAACATCGTGGTATTGATATTTACGATCTCTCATAATTTGTTGATGTACATGATATAGACGTTGTTTTTGAAGTTGCTGCTTTACATAATTCAGTGGCGCAGTACCATTGCATTCGATAAAAAAGACGTTGATTCCAAAATCGATTTTTGCCACATAGTTATCGAGTAACTCGTATTGCTCAAGTGTTGTAGGGTAAAATCCGATGCGCAAAATAACAGGACAATCGATAACAATTTCAGAACCAAATAGTTTTATTGTTTTGTATGTTGTTTCTCCCAGAGGTTTTTCTGATTCGTCTGTTTTTTTACGTGGGTCTGCGAATGCTGCAACATACGCTTGCATACCTTTGAAGGCATAATCATAATGGTGAATTTTGGCAAGGCGAGAATTACGGTACGCTGCCGGAATATCTGCTGGTAAAAATTCCTCGGAGTAAGTAAAGGGGAGAATAACCTGTCCTGGTTCGTAAGATCGAAGTGACTCGATAGGAGGCCGTTTTATTCGCTCACCCATGAAGGGATTATAGATGAGCCACATTCCAAAAATCAAGGAACTACACAAATTCAACAATAAAACCATTTTTTAATATAGTTGAGCTTAAAGTCAGTGTTTAATCAAGTGTCTGAATTATTGTTAGGAAAAGAGTAAAAATTGGTGATATTTTAGACTTAGTTGTATTGGACGGGGACATTTTGGTTATTCTCCTCTCTTTTTTTCTCCAAAATCTCTTTCGCCAATACTATACGTATATACTTTCCTTCAGTACGGATATGAAAATTTTTTTCTGAGGAAAAAGAAGTTAGAAGGATACTAGATCCAAAATTCGGGAGAAAGGATTTTGGTTAGTACTTACCAAATCTCCTGTCTGAGCAGACACGTATGTTGTTTTTGCTATAGACACGGGTATAAAGCCTAAGAATCTTTCTTGACTGGTTCCCTCTACCTGATATACTGCTTGATTATCCAATTCGGTCAATGCAATTTCGGGTGTATTTGAAGTACCTGATCCGTCTTGACTTGTACTGGTTGTTGCGATACTACTAAATACTTTGTTTTGGAGAAGCTTTTCGACTGCTTGGTCGGGTAAAACATTTACCTCTTTTTCACCATTTGGAGTCTGTACCGTAAACGTTTTTGTGGCTACATTAAAAGAAATAGGAAAAGTTGTTTGCGCTTGTACTTCGCCTCTTTTCATCACAAACAAATCCTGCTTCTGGGTGATTTCTGATCCTGTTTCTAACTTAATAGCTGCTTTAATTTTTTCAAACGCAGCATGATCAATTTGGATTTGTGTCCCATCGGACTTGATCGCCTTTAAAGAAAGATTTGAATTTTGGCTGCCGAGCTGAATTTTTGTATTCGCATCGTTTAGGTTGACCTGTTCATTATTTCCAAAGGAAGCAACTTCAAAGTTACCACGAATAGTGGGAAACGCATTAAGCGAAGGCAATGCTTGAAATGATTGGTTTGAGTTTGCAGAGTTACTTTGAGTATTTTGATTTCCTGTCTGATTTGATTGACCCGAAAAGAAATTAGTGTGTGAAAAAGGTTGGGTACCACTGGGCGCTGGTTGAATTTGAAAACCATTTTTTTCTGCCTCTTGTTGCCATTGTTGTTGTATTTGTTCATATTGTTGCCTTATTTGTTCGTATTGCTGTTGGGTAAATTGTTGCTGTTGCCCTTGCTGCGGAGAGTTGCCGAAATTATTCTGTTGGCCAGCATTTTGCGAGTCTTGTTGAGGACTATTTTGGTTTAATCCTGAGCTGTTTTTCCCTGTACCAAAATTGCTGTTTCCAACATTTTGTTGTTGATATTGTTGCATTTGTCTTTGCTCTTGTGCGTTTCTTGGTTGATATGGTTGTTGATTGCTTTGTTGGGTTTGTTGATACTGTTGATATTGCTGCTGAGGCTGATATTGTTGGTATTGTGTCTGAGGTTGCGTTTGTTGAGTATTTTGCTGTTGCTGAGGTTGCTGTTGATCTTGAGGTGGTTGTTGCGGTTGAGACTGTTGCTGGGCCTGTTGTTCTTGCGGCTGCTGTTGTGGTTGTGACTGCTGCTGACTTTCTGGTTGTGGTTGGCTTTGCTGCGCAGGGGCATCTGCTGGTGGCGGCGATCCACCCTCTCCAGTTGACTCGCCTAATACATTCAGTAAATTCAGCCTATTGGGTGTGTGGTTTCCTATGATAGCCAACACCACTACTAAAAAGGCTATTCCGATGTAACGAATAAAAAAGGATGAATTTTGATTACTGTTTCTTTTCCTTCTTGAAGAATGTTTTTGGGCAGATTTCCTCTTCACAAGATTATGATTATAATAATAGCTCTACCTTTAGTAGAACACATAATTTTGCGCGTGTCAAGAGTCAAACATTTAGAGATTTATTGAATAAGCAAATAAGGAGGAGTATAATACATAGGTTATGGCGCAATTGTTGGGGCTTACGATCCTGTCATTTTTTATAACAGGAATACTTCTGGTACCGTTTATAGACTACTTATATAAGATAAAATTTCGACGGCAAAAGCAAGTTACAAAAGACCTCTTTAATCAACGAACTCCGTTATTTGACAAGTTTAACTCCTGGAAAGTAGGGACTCCGTTCGGAGGAGGTATTTTGATCGTTTTGGTAGTTTCTATTCTAACGCTTTGGGCATACGGTATTTTACAGATACGTATAAAACCATGGGAATTATTCGTGATCCTGTTTACTTTTATAGGCTTTGGATTGCTAGGGTTATATGATGACGCTAAGAAATTGGCTAACGGCCACAAAAACTCATTTTTGGGATTGCGATTTCGCTATAAGTTTATTCTCCAGTGGATGTTGGCGCTTGTTGTGGCATATATTCTGTACACGCAGCTTGGGTATTCGTTTATTTTTATTCATGGATTTGGACTTGCGAGTATGGGGTACCTATACATACCATTTGCTGCATTTGTGATTGTTTCCTTTGCGAACGCTTTTAATATCGCAGACGGTCTTGATGGCCTAGCATCAGGGCTTCTTATTATTTGTTTAATTGCCTTTTTGGCTATCACTTCTCAGCAACTTGATCAAGGCCTTGGGATTTTTATTGCGGTTTTAATGGGAAGCGTTGCAGCATTTTTATACTTTAATATTTTCCCCGCTCGTATTTGGCTCGGCGATGTAGGCTCTTTAGCACTTGGTGCTTCCCTTGGAGTAGTTGGGCTTTTGACTGGTAAGATAATTGCGTTAGTTATTATTGGTGGGGTGTTTATTGTAGAGGTAGGATCTTCGCTCATTCAGATTTTGAGCAAAAAATTCTTGAGGAAAAAAGTATTTGCAGCTTCTCCGGTCCACTTGTACCTTCAACAAAAAGGATGGGAAGAGCCTAAAATTGTAATGCGGGCATGGCTTTTGGGATTTATCTTTGCTACTCTTGGGTTGTATATTGCATTTATTCGATAATTCCTCTTTTTTCTTCCATGTAGTAATCATGATATGATTGCACTAATGCCTAATTAATGAAAAAAATAGATATTGTATTACTGATTGCAATAATAGTGTTAACCTTATTTGGGTTATTGATGGTGTTTAATGCGTCGTCGTATATTGCGTTTCGGGATTTTGGTGATAAATATCATTATCTAAAAGATCAGACCATGTGGATTTTTTTAGGATTTACTGGACTTTTTGTTTTTTTTTTTTTTGATTACCATAGATGGTATAATTTGTCTCTTCCGCTTCTTGTTGGGGCGATTATATTGCTTATTTTAGTATTCGTACCGGGATTGGGCATTGCGGCGTTGGGAGCCAAACGATGGATTAATGCGCGTTTTTTTATAATCCAGCCAGCAGAAGCAGTAAAATTGGTCTTGGCAATTTACCTTTCAGCATGGTTTGCCAATAAAGAGAAAGGACGGTTTTTAGCGTTTAGTTTGCTACTAGGGTTGGTGCTGGGACTTATTATGCTTGAACCAGATATGCGAACTGCGATAATAGTATTATCTGAAGCAAT
>CAZVON010000005.1:24446-61888 GCA_964628435.1 uncultured Gammaproteobacteria bacterium | reverse complement strand
ACCCGTACTGATGGTCGAAGTAGTAGATTTGTTGTAAAGATGTTAAAGTTCTCTTCGCTTTTCAAGGAGCCAGGCTCACTAGATAGTTTTTGCTCTTAAGCCTTTCGGTCTTTGGAGCGGTGTGGAACCACCTCTTCCTCGCCTCGCTGAGCAATCGGCGAAGCGGGCCATTCCGAACAGAGAAGTGAAACACACCAGCGCCTACGATACTAGTTTTAAACTGGGACAATGGGTCAAGGCCGGGGGACTTAAGAGCAAAAACATTAAAAGTTTCGTTATAGAAGAATATTCCTCGTCAACAAGTTAAAAAAAAGGCGAGGATTTTTTGTGGAATTGGCAATAATTGAATTACAAGAATAAAGGTGGTATACTATGGGGTAAGTTGTTCAGTTTTTGCTAAAAGAACAACCATTTAGTAAATGATTTATTCTTGTTTGCTTAGAATAAATTATTTCTATTGGGTACAATTATTGCTCTTTTAAAAATCACGCACATGAGCCTTGGACAGGAGCGAAGAGGAGTTATTGGTTATGAGTTAGCTGGTTAGTGATTTTCTAATTAACCAATAACTTTTGTCTGCTCTTGTTCAGAGCACGAGGCTGTGGTTGCCATTCCAAGCCTCGTTGCGCCCTTCTGGGGGTCTACCCCAGGGGCAAGGAGAAAAAATGGCAAACTTTGAGCCCCTGACCAGGGGGTGCAAAGCTCCTGCCGGTTACTGGTGTATAAGATAGGGAAACCTTTTTTAGGCGGTTCGATTCCGCTTCCGGTGGGCCGCGCTTCGTAAGTCTTCTCCCAAAAGATGGAGAAGCAGAGCGTAGAGGAAACAAAATGGCAGTCATGACAATCAACGCGTATTTGCTTTCCTGCAAGGCGGATGAAGTGTGGGGCAAGCACATCGATGAGCTGCCGAAGGAGCCAGTCGTGGTCGATGTCCCGCCTGGCGCGGGTGATCGGGTCACGATCAACGGCGTCGAGTATGTGAAGACGTTCTTGGCTCGAGCCTTTGAGTTTGAACTGGTTGCCAAGGGGCCCTGTGGGCACTTGGGAACTGAGGAGGTCGGCTCCTGGGTGAACGGCCAGGCCAGGTGCTCCATATGCGGAGAACGGGGCAACTGGTACATTCCCAAGGAGTTCTTCCTGATTCGAGCAGACCAATTGCCGCCTGTGCAGGGACTGACTGAGTGGGAGTCGCTGCTGGAACGCATTTGATCCTGCGTAGGTATTTATCGCGCCCCCAAACCCTGTCCCGATTCAATCGGGGCTGGGAGAGGGGGCTTTATTTTGTTAACAATGTAATAATTGAACAATTTAGCAATTACACATCTTCTTGACATCTTCTATTTTTCATCCTATAATAAATCTTCCTCGAAAATCTTAAGAATATTACTGAGTATACGCATTTAGCAATACATTGAGATATTTAGAGGTATTTTTATATATTCTAAATCATTTGCACTTTAAAAAGTTGCGCACAAAAAATTCGCTTTGCCAATACGGCGCATGGCGAGATAAAGCACTAAGGAGGAGCGTGATGGAACTTTTTGGCAGATCATCATTATTCAGCGCCCGTTGGGGTAATCTGGACATGTTGATCGCCACCCTTTTCGTACAGGCGCGTCAATCTTTCCCATCTAAAGTCCAGAGTCCGAGCGTGACGATTTCGATTCTGGTTAACCCGTCTGCTCTGTTGTCCAAAAACCCACGCGAGCAGATCGCCTGGGTTTTGGTCATCTTTTCTTTTAGTACAAACGCCGATTCTTAATAGGAGGGAATGGTTACTCTCAACGCGTTTCTAACCCGACATGGCAGGGAAACTGCCCGGGTGACCGTCGCACGACGGGAGGAGAAATACAATGGCAGTCATTCGTCTTGAGGGCCGTACAGAGATCCTGACCCTTAGGAATACGTTATCAACGGTCGTTTTGGAGGATGCTGTCAAGGACCTCTTTGGTTTGGTCGATACTAACGGAACGACCCAATTGACTGGTCTACCCGACGATGATGTTGTCGACGATGACGACTTCAGGAGGGGCGGGGTAGACAGCGTCACCCTTGTTATGCGTGGTGAGCATCGGTATCTTCTGGTAACCATCTACCAGGAGGTATGCCAAGAACTGAGTGCGTTCGTAGTGATGCTTGACCTGGAAAATGCTCTTGTCAGGCTCATACAGGAGCTTGTCGATTATTTGGAAAACCAGTAGCACTTCCAATCTAGGGAGACTACAAGTAGTCTCCCTCTAAAAAATTTCACATTCTTAGAATACTAAGGGCGATAGGAGAAGAAGCAATGGCGTACCGGTTTCGGTTTGGGCCTTCTGGATTTATACCACTGCGGCAGGCAGCAGCCCAGTACAGACTGTCTGAGGCTTTGCTTAGTAAGTGGATTGAGCAAGGACTGCTTGAAGCCCTGCCTTCCCTTGCAGGAGAGGGAATTTTTATGGTAAGACGCGAAGGTGTTGAAGACATCTGTCGCAGATACAGCATTCCACTGCCGAAAAGCTGAAGTTTTAGAGGAGGCTGTAATGGAGGTTTCGTTTGTTCTTACCGAGAGGCAGCTTGAAGCTTCGTATCGTCTGGCCAAAGTTTACCATCATGGCTGGACAAAACTTATTCCGCGGCACAAGCTGGCAGTTCCTATTGCTCCAGCCAAGATTCGATGCCTGGTCGAAAAGGTCAGAATCGAGCTGGGTCTTGCGCCCTTTCAGTCCAAATTTCGGGTAGCGCCGGTATTTAACCAGAAAGGTTGCGTGGAACATCGGTCAGAAACCGGCAGAGTTACCTGGTTGATCGATCACGCAGGCGAAGTTACCATTCAAATTACCCGCCCGCAAGACATCGTGGTTATTACAGCCAAGCTAAGGTGTCGAAAAGGCGCGCGTGGACTGTATTGGGTCTTTTATGACCTGTCGTACAGGGGTGAGCTGGTGCATAAACGACACGTGCGAGCGTTGATTAAGACCGTTTACCCACTTATTTCGTATCGGCAACGCAGCCGTTTTATTCATCCGCTTATGGAAAAAGCTCTTTCTGACTAAACAGGAAGCTGTGTTTTTTTGGAAGCGGTGTGCGCGACAACATAAGCCCCAAACCCTGTCCCGATTCAATCGGGACGGGGGGAGGGGCTTTTATCAAGAAGGGGGAATCGCGCGTTGAAAGACATCTCTTACAATACGGGGTTCTAAACCACCAGTTTGCGCTACTTGCGCGTAATCTTCAAACTCATACATAATTGGCAGATCTTCTGGCAGTTGATTAAATGGAATGCTTTGTCGTACTGCTTCGATTTGTTCTGGCGTGCTGTCGGGTAGCAAAGCAATTATTATTACCGCTCGTTTTACTGGATTTAAGCCCTTTTCAATGTCGTAGAAAGTGCCAGTCATGCTTATTTGGGCAAGCATGCCCTGTTGTCGAAGGGTTTGCCGAACAAGGGGAAGATGAATTTGGGATACCTCAGTCCACGGTATTCCTACTTCTTTAAGTCTTCTCATATCTTGCTCCTGTGGATGAAACATGAGTGTACAGTAGGACATATTGTAGTAGTTGTCAATATTAATTGGTTGATATGAAGGAAAGAACATGGTATACTAGGGCAACTCTTACAAGAAAGAAGGATATGGCGTGTCAATCTCAAAACTCAAATCTCAGAGCGCAAATCTAACTACCAACTCGAAATCTATCGGCGCGACATCGATGGCAGAACTGTTAGCAAAAGCCACTGCCAAAAAACCAATCGTTTCTCCTAAAAAAGGCCAGACTCTTACAGGGACCATTACTACATTATCGCCATCAGGAATTTTAGTTGATATTTCCGCAAAAACCGAAAGCATTGTATTGGAAAAAGATAGAAGACTCCTCAAAAGTCTATTGTCTACGCTTAAAGTAGGAGACACAGTAACTGTTTCGGTTTTAAATCCAGAATCAGATACTGGTAATCCAGTTGTATCGCTGCGGCGATTTTTGGATGATATCCAATGGAAAAAACTTGAAGAATTCCAAAAGAAACAACAGCCAATAAAGGCAATTGTTACAGACATTACTAAAGGAGGGTTGTTGGTAGATAGCGAAATTGGCATCTCTGGATTTTTGCCAAATTCCCAAATGAGTCAACCAGTTGGAGAAAGTGATATGGCAAACATGGTCTCAAAAAAGATAGCCGTTTATGTATTAGAACTGGGTCGCGAAGCAAAAAAAATTATCTTTTCTCAAAAACCCGCTGTAAAAAAAGAAGAATTTGAAGAAGCAATTAAGCAATTGTCGGTCGGACAAAAAATTGACGCGACCATTAACAACATTGCTTTATTTGGGGTATTTGTTTCAATACCAGTTGGAGACAATAAAACACTTGATGGATTGATTCATATCTCTGAACTATCCTGGGATGAAGTGAATATTCAGACGTTAAAGGAGCGGGAGGATTTTCAACCAGGGAAGAAAATTACCGCGGAAATTATTCGATTCGATCGGGATGCGAAACGCATTGATCTTTCCATAAAGCGATTGACCAAAGATCCATTCGACCACGTTTTCAATACGTTGGCAGTTGATCAAAAACTCAAAGGAGTGGTTACCCAGGTACAAACCAGTGGATTAGTCTTAAGCCTTGCAATCCCTGGCGCTGATAGTGAATTGGTGTCAAAAATTGTGGGAATTATCCGCAAAGAAAAGATTCCCCCAACCAAAATCTATGAGGTTTCAGAACATGTTGAAGGAACTATTTCTCACATTGATGCTCAAAGACGCAAAATCTACCTGGTCCCAGTGTTAAAAGAAAAACCAATCGGATATAGATAAGTATTTAGTATTTGTATCATCATGTATCCCCTAAGAGTATAATCTAGATATGGTAGTAAAGAGCAAAACTTCGTTTGTCTGCCAAGAATGTGGGTATGAGTCTGCAGAATGGTTAGGAAAATGCCCGGAATGCGGAAGCTGGAATTCGTTGAGAGAATTCAAAATTCAAAAGTCCCGCTTCGACTCAGCGCCTAGCGTCGACTCTGGCGCGAGACGAGCAAAAGTCAAAAGTGAACATGCAGATGTACTCGTACCTCCACAAACGTTATCTCAAATAAGCTCCACAGAAGCGCAGCGGTTATCAACAGGATATGTTGAAATGGATACGGTAATGGGAGGAGGGATTGTGAAAGGATCAGTGAGTCTTATTGCTGGCGATCCAGGAGTTGGGAAGTCAACGCTCCTGCTTCAAGTAGCCCTTAGTCTAGCTTGGGGTCCTGCCACGACTCTTCCCACCAGTACTCGTTCTCGTCTTGCCACCCCTTATTCTGTGTTGTACGTATCGGGGGAGGAATCAACAGAGCAGATAAAACTAAGAGCTAATCGACTTCTGAATACAAAAAATAACCAAGGGAAAGTTATATATCCAGAAAGTTTTTATGTAATGTCCACAACGAGTGTAGAGCTTGCTCTTGATACCATATATCAACTAAGTCCTAATCTTATTATTATTGATTCAGTTCAAACCATGGAGTCAGAACAGGTGGGAGGTCTGGCTGGGTCAGTAGCGCAGATTCGGTTTTCCACAGCGACCTTTATCAAAGTCGCAAAACAACAAGGAATTCCTGTAATTTTAGTTGGGCATGTTACCAAGGAAGGTATGGTTGCAGGACCAATGCTTTTGTCTCATATGGTTGATTCCGTGCTTTTTTTTGAAGGAGAAAAAACAACCAATACCAGAATTTTACGAAGCCTTAAGAATAGATTTGGCCCGGTTGATGAAGTTGGGGTTTTTACTATGGAAGAAACAGGGATTGGGGAAATAAAAAACCCAGAACACATTTTTTTATCGGATTCCTCATCCCGGATTCCTGGTTCGGTTCTTTCCACAACGCTAGAAGGAACGCGCGCGTTTTTGGTAGAACTTCAGGCCTTGGTTGTGTCTACCAGGTTACCAATGCCAAGACGGGTGGCATCGGGAATTGATACAAAACGCTTAGAGCTTTTGCTTGCTGTGTTACAAAAACATTGTCGGTTGCCGGTTGACACCATGGATATTTTCATAAACGTGGCTGGTGGGTTGAAATTAACTGATAGGGCGGTTGATTTGGGAGTGTGTTTGTCGATTTTTGCCAGTATTAAAAACGTGTCTTTGGAAAAAACCGTGGCAATTGGAGAAGTTGGCCTTCTGGGAGAATTACGAGCTGTGCCATTTCTGGACAAACGAATCAAAGAAGCGGAAAAACTAGGGTTTAAAAACATAATCACACCGAAGAAGTATAAGACGTTAGTTGAAGTGATTCAGGCATTGAGTTAAAAGTAGAAAAATAACAAGAACTTTTGATTTTTACTTTTAACTTAATATTATGGCTAAAAAAGTAACTGCGAGATCATCGTTGCTTTTTCCAAAAACGCTGGTAACAGCGCTTGCTGATGAAGTGGCAAAAATAGTGCTTTCCCGTTTGCCAACGGTTCTACAGCGCTCTACAAAGTCCACAAAGGGCAAGAAAATTGAGGATGGTATTTTTTTAGATACCTCAGCAATTATCGATGGACGAATTTTTGACGTGATTAGCTTAGGGCTTTTAAAAGATCCTTTTGTGATTCCAGAAGAAATTTTATTGGAACTTAAGCACATTGCCGATTCGCAAGACACCGTTAAGCGCGAACGTGGACGAAAGGGATTGGAACTTCTTGAGAAACTCAAGAAACAGGACGGGGTAAAAGTAATTGTGCTCTCGGTTGAAAAAGAAGTTAAAAAAAACAATAAAGACAGGCAAATAGAAGTAGACGAACAACTCATTAAAATTGCCAAGTACCATAAAGGACGGATTATTACCTGTGACTACAATTTAGAGAAAAAAGCAAGCATTCAGGGAGTCCAAGCAGTCAATGTAAACGCGTTGGCAAATACCTTAAAAGTGCAAGCAGTGCCAGGAGAGGCTTTGCATATTAAGGTATTACATCAGGGGAAAGATGTAACCCAAGGAGTTGGCTACTTAGACGATGGAACCATGATCGTTGTTGAGCAGGGATGGGATGATATTGGAAAGTTTGTGGATGTTGTGGTATCACGCGTTATTCAAACCTCTGCGGGAAGAATTTTATTTGCCAAAAAGATTTAGTTCAATCTTTTTCTAAACTCTAACCAGATAAGAGTGTCAAGGTTTGTAAACTAGGATAGAGATAAGAGTGCCTGCCCAACACTCTTATCCCATCGCAGTTTACAATGTAAGATTTTGGTTTGATGACATTATCGAACAATAGCAATATAATCAGTTAACTTTAGCCTCGACTATTTTTATTGACAAAACTCTTACATATTTGATATGAAAGAACTCAGGCATTTAGTTTTTCTATCCTGCCAAAAAGGACTGAATGCCTACTTTCTACAAGAGCATTGCTTATCGTACGAAATTATTATCCAAGTAACGAAAGCGATGCTCTTTTTTTGGGGCAGGGAAATTTGTATCTGTGTTTTTTATAAAAGTACCACAGGAACTCGTAATCCTTTTTCGAGAAGCTTCTTGAATTGTTCACGCCCTTGATTAACCAGTAGCTGTTGTTTGTGGTCGATACTATCTAATCGATTTTTATGGAGTTTTTCGCTGATTTTAACTAGTTGAGCAAGAAATTTCATATCTGATGAGATTATATCATCCCTTGTCAAGTGTGTCAACCTATAGAAATATATCAACATAAAAATACTAGACCCAGAGTAAAATTGCTCACAAACAGATTGTAAAATCAATCTAAATTATTTTAACAAAAAAATGTGGATAACTTGTGGAGATAAAAAAGACGCACTAGTAAAAGTAATTTAACGAAGCGTATTCATTGGCGTTTGCCGTACAAACAGGGAGCCAAGAGAAGGGCGGTAGTGATCTTGGGCAACGGATTTAATCAAGTGCTTTACATACATGGTAAAACGCTTGGTAATTTTTTTGCAGGTATTGATTCGTTTTGGAATACTTCGATGCGAATAGAGGTAATCTGTGAGATTTGCAAATTCAGCATATTGAAAGATTTTTAAAAAGACGTCTATAAACATATATGGATACATGTTAGTGGTAAATTTGAACACGTCTTTGGGTAAAATCTCTTTATTAATTACCACAGACTCAAACAGTATAACTGATCCTGAAATAAGCGTTTTATAAATGCTTTGGTTGTCGGTTGGAAACTGGCTTTTTCCAACGCTTCGGTTTTTTTCGTTTAAGAAAGTGCATTGGGTTCCCACCACAGCAATTTTCGGGTTGTTTCTTAAATACTCAATTTGTTTGGCAATCCGGTCTTTACCGCTTAAGTCCAAAGGGTTCATAAATGCGATAAATTTCCCCCTTGCCTTTTTTAAGGCTCTATTGAGGCAAACCGCGTACCCGTATCTTTTTTTATTGCGAAACACGCGAAGCCGTTTATCTTGGTTTTTAAACTGCTTAAGAATTAAGTACGAGTTATCTTTTGAGCTATCGTCAATTGCGATAACCTCAAGGTCTGAATATGTCTGCGTAAGCAAGCTTTTAAGGCAACGAGTGAGGTATTTACTGCAGTTGCAAACAGGCAGAATAATAGAGACTAGGCTATCTGATTGTTTCATGTATGTATATTTGAGACAGGTTTTAAGTAGGCAGGAAATTTGTGTGTGAAGGTGTAATTAGTGATTCATTTTACCAACAAGAGAGGTTAGCATACAAGGCGTTATCTGTCAAGTTTTTGAAGCGGCTGTCCACTTCGGTAACAGTGGGAGGAAGTTGTCACTAGCATACTGGAATGGAGTTTTGTAGTCAAGGGACTGGTGGGGACGGTAACTGTTGTACTTAACAAGCCAGGTAGTTAAATCCTTGTTTGCTTCTGGTATGGTATCTAATCCACCAACGGATTGGTCAAGCCATTCCCGTTGAATGGTGTGGTTAAATTTCTCAAGGGAAGGGTTGTCTTTGGGAGTATGAGGACGAGAATAGATTTGTTGTATCCTCAAACGAGTACAGGCCTTCTCAAAGGCTCCGGCAAACTCTGAACCATTATCTGTATGAATCATTGAAACATGGTCATCTGAAACGTACCGAAGCCTTTTGAGAAAGTCTTCTGCGTATGATGAGGTATTGCTTGGATAGATTCTGGCATAAGCAATTTTTGTGGCATCATCTAACGCGGTAAAGATAATACGCCGGTGTCCATACCACCAGATCACAATGGCATCAATATGCCACAGCAGTCCATATGCTTTGTGTTCCTGAAGTTCTTTTGTAAGGGTGTGTATTCTAAGTCGTTTCTTCCTGAGCTTCTTTTTTCGTGCGCTCAGACGTTTTGGACCTTGCATTTCTGGATAGAGTGAATACTTACGAATCACCCGTTCAATCTTCCAGGTAGAGATGCGGGAACCAAATTCCTGAGAGTAGAGTATTTGCAGTTTCTTTTTTCCCAGCTCAAGATTTTTCATCCGAAGCCTTTTAATCTGTACCTCTTCCAAAGCAGTTACCATCCACGTTCTTTTGTTCTGTGGTGAACGTGAGACTTCTTCTAGCTGTCCGAGGCAACTCTCATCAAAGCGATTGAACCATTTATGGAATGTTTTCCGGGATATACCAAAGTGTGTTGCCGTAGAAGAAGCATTCTTTTTGCCAATGGTATGGTAAAAGATTATCCATTCAAGCTTTAGTTGTGCTCCTTCTGAAAGGATTCGTTTTCCTTTCAGACGAAGGTATTGCCACGGATCTACCACTTTTTCTTTTGTTTTGAAGAAGTAGAACTCTTCGGTCTTTCTTTTCCTCATCGGTTTACCTCCTTTCAAACTATGATTCTAGTTCAAAAGTGTTACCGATGTATCTCAGCGTACTCAGTTTTTCAAAACAATTGTAATCAGATTTGTATTATGAGTGATAGCAATCATGTGCTTTTTCTGCTAAGAGTTCGATAAACAAGAAGAGATAGAATCAGGCCCAATAAGAACAAGAAGCCAAGATATTGGGAGTATTGAGGCATAAAGCTAATATATATGTACGAATTGTTGGTAAATGGTGAAGATGCGAATTGCCATCCGTTTTCCCAATTATTAACCAGTACATGTTGGGATACTTCTTGTCCGAATGCAAATGGGAATACTTCTTGAAGGAAATTACCTACGGTACTTTTTTCCTGCAATACATAGGCGTGCCAACCATTATCAAATCGCTGTGAAAGTACTAGTAAAGGTATATTGTGTACTGGTTGTTTTACGCGAATCGTATATGTTGTTGGTAGTGGGTGGGACACAGTCAAAAGAGAAGGAGAAATCGGTTGTGATGATATCCGTGGTCCAGAGTTTAAGGATTCTATTGAAAATTGTTTTAAGTATGCGTAAGGGAATTGCCACACTCTGATATCCTCAATATCACTAATAGACATTACGTTATTTTCTGATATGTTTTCTATTTTAATATCATATCCAATTTCATTTGGAAAGGTTGGGGGAATCACCAGATAATCTGTGGAAAATTCTTTGTGGTTTGGAAGAGCAATGGTATTAACCACAGTTCTGCTTTTGTTGAGTACTGATACATTTAGCGTTCTTCCTTGATGGTTTTTAGTGGTGATAGCGAGTATATATCCATACGATGTAGAAGCATACTCATATGGAAGAATAAGACATTCATTGCTATTTTGCGATATAAGCCGAACAAATGAAGGAGAAGAAGTGTTACTAATCTCAAATTTATTTTGAGCATTTCGAAGAGATAAGCATGGTTGGGGAATAATATGATCAAGCCGTCCGTTTGGTTCGTATCCTAATAGATTGTTGTCAGCTATCGTTGGAATAGTTACCGATAATAGTCCATCTGCATACTCTGGCAATTGTATAGAAACGCGGGAAGTGACAAGGTTAATAAACTGAGTATCAGTAAATGGGTTCCATATAAAAAGAGGTTTGCCTGATATATCGATAATCTCTAGTAAGCCAGGGGAGGTAAAGAAGATTGCTGATTTGTAATATCCGTGGTCGTCTTTTGGAATACGTTCTCCGTTTACCAGAAGAGTTATATGCTCAATATTTGAAGAGGCAAATGACCCAAGATCCATCGTCGTTGTAAGAGATACGAGTGGGATATGATCAAGAGAAATAGTGGGAAGTTTAAATGTTGCGAGAACTTGGTAAGTACTTGGTTCTTTTGGCAGAATATCTATCCAAAATCCGACATTGCTTTCCAGCTTGATATATTCATCAAGCCGCAACATATATGATTTGAGACCTTTTGGTAGTTTGGTAGTCAATACCAGATTGCTATTTTGCTTGCTAACCGACTTATTCTCTATAAGTGATCTTTTCGTAAACAGAGAATTAAATGGATAAAAAATACGATAGGGGTGTTGTGGATTTGTGATATAGGTACCCAGTGATTTAAAGATAGTATCGTTGTCATTCCAAAATCCTCCCAGCCCTACATTCATCGGTAGGGTTTGCAGGTTAACAAAAGAGTGGGTACTCGGAGTATTGATCTCAAACACTTTAATAGGAAGGATTCCCCTTGCGCTTATGACTTTTTTAAGGGTATAGCGTGGTGATTGTTCAAGGTATCGAATAAATTCATCGTGGATAAGAAATGCTTTTTGATTGCGGCAATATAACAGATTAGGATCGTAAAGAATCCAGCGGATTTGGTATTTTTGGACAATCGCATCAATTTTTTCAAAATCTTTTTCTTGAAGAGCTCTTTGGATTTCCCAATAGTAATTTTCATTGGTGTTGCTCCACACATCAAAGGTACGTGCTAAAAATGGTTGTTTTATTCCATACCAGTAAAAACCAGAACCAAAATACCCCCATTGATACGAGAACCATCCTTCAGGACAATCTTGGGGAAAGTCTGCAATTCTGCCGTCTGATTGCTGGTTGAAGTACTCCATGAGTTCAAAGTAAGGTTGTGGAATAGGGAGCAGAAGTCGTTTGTAGAAAAGATTGCCAGTAAAGGTAGGGAAGGCATAGTAACAACAAAATACCAGCAAGATTGAAACCACGACAAGGTGGTTTTTAATCAAACGAGTCATGTGTTTAAAATAAGATAGCAGCATGTATATTCCAATACCTATAAAAACACTGTACGAAAATGAAGTGCCAATGCTAAATTTGGTAAATGTTGTTCTGAATGCTTGCTCAAAGGTTGGAGAGAACGTCTGTACTATTTGAGTAAGCCATACAAACGGTACCATATTGGTGCCGAGACTACCAAAAAAGAATAAAAAAACGATGCTCAATGCCTTTACTTCCCATGTTTTGATCTTCCAAAAGGCAAAGATAACCCCTATTGCAGCAAAGAGAAAAAACAGATACCCAATCACCAAAACTGGAAATTGTTGAAAATGGAGAATCCATGGTTTAAGGACATTGTCACCAAGTTCATACGCGTCAAACAGATACCCCTTTAAAAGCATAATGTTAGTAATGTCGCCGTATTTTCTGTTTATATCGATAAAATGGGGAGTTGAAGAAAGATTGTTATAAGAATTTATAAAAATAGTGTTATAATTAAGTTGATAGTACATCAATGGAAAAATCCAGTACGCATTTGCCATTACGGTGAGAAAAAGCACCACTCCTGCCTTTTTAAGACCAGAGAACCGATGCGGGTGAATCCAGACATAGGTTGCTAAAAAAAGCGAAAGAGCAATGCCATAAGATATAAACAAAGAAGGAATAAATCCCTGTACAGACCCCAAGAAATTGATCGCTACAAACAGTAATAGGTTGTTTCGTGAGGGAGCAGAAAGAAGGCGAATTACAATTAAGAAAAGCCATGGCAAGGCTGCGAAATGGACAATAAAAGTCTCAAGTTGCGCGTAAAACATTTGCGCAGTGCCAAGATTAAGAATATAAAAAAGGCTTGAGACCAAAGCTATAAAATCAAGACGAACTACATTATTGTGATCATTTTTTGCAATAGATCGTAAAAGTCTTTGGACTAAAAAATACATGCCAAGTCCGCCTAAATACAAGCATAAAAAAGTAAAGGTGGGGCGAAGCGCAGCTTGAGGAAGTAGTAACGATAACATCCCAATAATAAGGCTGTGAGGTAAGGTGGCAGCAAAGCCATGACCAGTAACAACTCCCAGTCCATATTCCTCTTGCCAAGAGGCAAAGAGGGCTCGTTTAATATTGAGCCACAGATTAAATTCCGGGGTTAATGAATCCCACCCGATAAAGTACGTGCCAACTGGAAAATTCGCAACAACAATCAGGAGGAAAACGATATGGTATAGAATAATTGGAAAAGGCAAACTTTTAATACGTAACATATGTTCCCTCCAATGCATGGTGATCAATAATATACCCAGGTGGGACCGTAAGTTTTACTGGCGTACCTTCTAAAAGTCGCCAAACACCAGGATAATTGCCAATAATTGAAAACCGATTTTTATCAGAAACACCAGTTAGTTTAGCCACATCATCTATGGTTATCATACAGACAAACGGATAGTTTGTGTTGTTAGCATATTCTGGGTTGCAGCTATTAATATCGGGCCAGAGCGTTGCGGGAGTAGTATAAATGGTTCGTGGGAAATTTGCTTTTCGAAGGAGTTGATTGTCGAATAGATCTTGGTATTGGTGTGGGATAAAGCCGCATTCTTCAGAAAGCCTTTTTTTATCAGTTATCACCACAAATGCTTTTTTACAGGTACCATTTTCTTTGTAAATGGCTGTTTCTATCACCTTTAAATCAGTGTGGTTAGTGCGATCCACAAAAATTTCTGGTGTTGGATTATAGAGAAAAGGAGTATTGTTTAGGACAAATACAGCGTGTGGACTGTGCCGTAGAGAATTTAAAAAATCAGGTGCTAAAAATCCATTCATCGCAAGAATAGGTATTTGTACTAAGAGTATTACTGCAAAAAACAGCTTATAGAGAAGATTTTTATGAGCGAAAGAAGAGATAAGATAAATAAGAAAAGGGATCACAAATAAAATATGTCGGGTCGGTCCATATCCAGAGGTTCCGTAATGCCACGCTGGATTTGTCTGGTAAAAAAGAGCTGTTGCTAAAACAGCGGTGACAACAACGAGGACACTTTTGTGTATCGTAAACACACGAATAAGAAGATAAGTGCTTAAAACTAACAGAGCTGGCGCGTACCAAAAAAGCCCAATATTTAAGTCAAAAAACTGTTCGTACAATTTTTGTAACGATATATTCTGTAAGCCAAATCCATTCAGTTGTGTCCATCCGTCTTGTAAAATCGTCCATGGAGTCAGTACCCCAAAAAGAGCGTAATTCCAAAGATAAGGGACACTAAGAGAAAAAAGAAACGCCATACTTACTATTAAATTTTTACTATGAATGGAAACATGTCGTTTCCCTTCAACAAAAGGAAATCTTAGGGATTGATATACATAATAAAAAAGTGCTGCAAGCGCAATTATAATCAAAGGTTGACTATGCCAGGATGCAATGGCAGTTACAAAGATCGAACCTTCATAATGCTTATGGAAAAATAAAAAGATTGCTACTAGAAGAAGCGAAATATACCACATATCTGGTCCAGGCCAGATAATAAACCAAAGAATGGGCGATAGATATACACAGGCAAGAAAAATATACTGTTGAAAAGTCGTTTTGGTAAACAGTTTTAAGATCAACCATACGCACAGAGAAAGCAGAAAAAGGTTAGTAAGTCTGAGCGCGCTAATTTCTGGCAAGCCGGCAAGCCCAAGCGCGATTCGAAAGGGAACCACTAACAATGAATACGCTACAAAATGAACAGGGTATTGACCAAAAGTCGTGTCAAGATAGTACAAAAATCCACCTTTTTCTTTTGCTGTTTTGGGATTTACAAAATATCCTTCATGAAGATACCTTTTAAGGTCCTCTTTATCTTGGGAGGTAAGATCAAACGTTCCATGATTCATAAAAGATTGCGTCATGCCGAAATATTCAACGATATCGCCTCCATAACTGATCGGAGGGTACCAGACAAAAAAGCAGGTGAGAAAAAAGGTAATGACTATAAAAAGAATCATGGGAATCGGTAGTGGTTTTCGTTTCATAAGCTTTTTATTACGTTATATAATTTCTGGGCTATGATTGGAAGCTTGCGCTCGTGTTGTATCAAACGTTCAATACGTTGTAATTGTCTTGCGTTTTTCATAACAAAGGCAAGTTTTTTTGTTATATCTTGGGAATCAAACATAAATCCTAGTTGATTCAAAGATATATTATTACTTAAGAAAGCCTGGGTAATGTCTAAAGATTTTTGGTATCCCATGAGTGGTTTTGACAAAAGAAATGGTTTTTGAAACGCGATGGCAAACGATAGCGGGCCAGAGGAGGAAATAAATGATCGATAGGGGAATATAACAACATCTGCAGCGGCAAAATAATCGTAGAACTTATCTTCAGGGACAAATCCAGTCACGTGAATATTTTTGTTTTTAGCTTTTGTCTTAATCATATCTGCAAAGCGTTGAAGCGAATGATTACGGATATGATTAGGATTGGGACCGCCTGCAATAAGAAGCGTAGTGGTGCGAGCGGGCCAGGCATCAATTAAAAGATCAATACCTTTGTAAGGTGCTAAGAATCCAAAGTACAAGCAGTAGGATACCTTTTGGTTAAGGTTTAGTTTTTTACAAGCAGCTTCTTTTGAAATCATTGGTACTTCAGGCACAAAATGAGGGATAACGATCACTTTCTTGTTGTTGTTTAAGTACGATCTAAATTCTTCTTCAAAAACAATAATTTTTTTATTCGACCATAAAACAAGCGTGTTAAATATGGTATTGGCTATATTTAACAGCGTTGCTTTGATGGGATTTTTTTCAAGCTGCCTAAAATCTTTCACTACTTGATGCATAAGGATAACTGAGTTACTTCCTAACATGCGTGCTAATAACAGAGTGATTAAAAAGAGTAATGTATAGAATGGGCTACCTATCATATAGCTTTCCAAAGCAATCAGGAGTGGTTTTGATTTGTGCCGAATGATTGAGATAAAAAGAGTAGGAATACTTTTTAGACTTGAACGATTCCATACCCGATGTATAGTAAGACCGTCTTCTTCATAATCGTTGGGTTTTTCAAAGATTTCAGCAAGTACCCGTATTCTTAAAATAGGATAGCTCTTTTTAAGAGCAACAAGCAGTATTTTGGTATAAGAGGCTACTCCAACTGTTTTTTTGCTGTGTGTGCTTCCACGCTCTGGAAAACTTGAAATTACTAAAAGATCCATAGTGTTATCGTCTCGCATTCTTTTTACCACGCAAAGAGTGTACGAAGAAGAATTGGAAGAGCAAAAGATTTCTTGATATCATTTGATCGTATTTGTATGAGTTCTAAAAAAGTCCGAAGCGAATCGTTGATAATTTGTACTCGAGATGCTGCATCATTACTCCACACGACTGGAATTTCTTGAACAGTAAATTTTAGTTTCTTCGCAAGGAAACAAATTTCTGCATCATACCCCCACCTATCTATAACAGTTTGCGGGAAAATTGCGTTTTTTGCTGGTTTTGAAATGGCTTTAAACCCACACGTAAAATCAGTGACCCAGGTGTTTAATATAATCTTTGATAACAAAGTAAACACGTGTCCTAAAAGTTCTCGATACAGTGGTTGATGCACAACAACCGTTGAGGTTCCGTTTTTTCGGGTGCCTATAATTACTGGTGTATTTTTTTTCATTGCTGGCAAAAACTTGTTGAGCTCAAAAAGCGGAGTAGAAATATCTGCATCAAAGAATATCGTATACTCTGATTTTGAAGCTAACATCCCTTGGCGTACCGCGTATCCTTTGCCTTTATTTACTGGATACGAAATAAGGGTTACTTTTGCTTTTGTTTTTTGTTCAATTTGGCCTTTTGCCTTGGCTGACGACCGGCAGACCTTTTGAATGTTAACTTTCGAGTTGTCTGTAGAGCCATCATCTACAAAAATAATTTCTTCAAGTTTTAATACAGAAGGAAGGCAAAGAGTTTCTAGAGCATGAAATGTTTTATAAAGTCTGAGAGACTCATTATACACAGGTATAACGATAGATATAGTAATAAATGGTTTGATAGTCTTCACGGTTTATCCCTTTCGTCCTTTCCAAGCCTGCCAATTGGTGAGGCAAGGGAGGACTCATCAGTCCCGATTTAATCGGGAAAGGGTAAGATATACAGGAAGAAAGCGACCAATAATTTGATCATCAAGAAAAGCCATGCATGAGCGGCTGGTCTTAACGATCGTTCTTCGATCACCTTCTGTCAAACAGGATATCCACCCTCCAACTGCTTTTAGCGGCAGTTGAACGTCGCGTCTTTAGTTGCCCGGGGGATGGGGCCACGGATTGGCTGTAGGGTCGTCCAGTAATCGTAGTCGCCGTAGCCGTTCCACCTAAGGTCGACCGGTGAATCGGAGTTGAACTTCCACTTCTGAAAGCCAACCCACACTGGCGCGCCCAAATCTGTCCAGTTAGCTGCTATCCCGCCGAGCTTGGCGGCAGCGTCAGCTGGACTGGTAGGGCATCCTGCAGCAACAAGCGTTTGTGTGGGAGCCACAGCCACGGGCGATGGGGGAGCTGCGGCTTGAGCCCGCTGCAGTGCTGCTTGCGCAGGACTGATGTCGGGCTTGAGTGTTAGCTCCACGGTTGTGATTTGCGCGCCAGATGCCACATCCGAAACAGCTCGGCTTGCCAAGCTATCCCAGTAGTCAGCAAGGTACGCCCTCGGAACATTGTCTGTAAGAGGCTTTTCGACCTTTAGCTTGCAGATTGTCACGCCATCGTGCGTCCCAAGAGGCTGGGTTTTTATTCCAGCAAACCATGGACAGGGAGCAATGCCCCAATCCACGAAGACTTCACGACACGTGTCCTGTGCAAGCCACTTGATGATCACGTGAACCCCATCTGCATGGGGTTCTGGGTAGCTGGTGATCTGCGGGTCCTCGCAGGCCGCAAGACCGAGGCCGGGAAACCCGGCATAGAACATTGTTGCTAAGGCAAGGGCCAGAAACGTCTTGACTAGGGTCTTCACGCATGTCCTCCTACCTGGGTCTGATTTGTCCTCGTCGCAGCGAAAATCCGTTATCGATGCGATTGGGAAGGTACTGAATCGAAAGCACCGAGGCAGTAACCTCGACATCTCGACCGCCCCGCACGAACCGTCCGTCGTCTACCTTGACAACGCCCTCAAACGAGGTGAACGTGAGTGATTGTCTGAGTGGATGTCTCGTTGTGCAGATACCTCCGTTTTTGTTGAGTTCACTTTCGACTTCCTGCGTTGATTCGACAAAACCTTCTATTGGTTCTAACCGGTAGGTTTTGTCGCCGACCACACACGTTGCTTCGTAAATCCACTTGGGATTTTCTCCTGCCAGTGTTTTGGGCAGATCACGGATTTGAGACAAGACTGTCAGGTGGTTGCCTTCCACCTTATCGCCCAAATCCTTCACTGCTTGAGTGAAAGGTTGGGTGTTTACTACTGGAGCAGGTGAAGGAGCTGGTGTGGCAGGGGGTTTGGCCAGACTCTCTTCGACTCTTTCGAAGCGAGTGGCGAGAATTCCCGCCAGGTTACGATAAATGTCTACTCGTTGTGTGGCAGCAGTGTTGATTTGTCTGTTGACGCTCTGAAGATCGTTTTGAAGCGTCTTGAGCGTAGCCGACTGTGTTTCTGCTGTTTGCGAACCTAAGGAGAGTGAAATAGCAAGGTTTGCCACAAGTAGAATCGCGATGAGTCCCAAAATACCGCAGATTACTGCCATCTGGAGCCAGGAAGGCCGAACGATGGATATAACCGTGGTGTTGAGATCTCGGTCTTGGCCGCGGAAATGCATGGCCATGTGTCCTCCTTAAAATTGCGTACAGTGCCGGTAGACCAAAAGCTGGTCGTACCGGCACTGCGGGTTGGCTAGGATTTGCCTTCGTCGTTGCAATTGAGGCTCGCCCGGTCAGCCACGACATCCTTCAGTTGGCCGTAGCCTTGGAAGGTATCGTAGTTGCCATGAGCAGAGCCTCCTGCGTCGACGGGTCGCTTGAGAGGGGTGTCGTTGCCTTTGCCGGCGTCAAAAACCCACTTCTCAAAGCCCTGCGACTGTACCTTGCTCCAGGTGTGTCCCTTGTTAGGGTCACCACCCAGCCGAAAGGCTTCCTCGACAGTCTTGGGACACCAGTCCGGAACACTTGCCGAGGTAGTAGTGATCGGCCCAGGAGTAACCGTTGGAGTGGCCGCCGGAACAGTCGCTGTTGCCAAAACGGTTGTAGCCGTTGGCGTCGGCCCCGATTGAGTCGGGGTTGGCGTGTTAGCCTGCGGTGTAGACGTGCCAGTCGGATTTGCCATCGTTGCCGTCACTGTGACTGCTGCGGTAGGAGTTAAGGCAGCAAAACTCTGCTGCCTGCTGTCTTCCCGAAGCGTCCACCTGTTGGCAAACAGAAACGCCGGCTTGTCGCAGGCGATTCTTTGGGTAACCCCGTTTTCGACCAGCTCTCCTTTGCACCCTTGAGGAGGTACGTAGGATGGCCAGACGTCGATACGGCTGTTACCAGCCGGGTGGGTGAGGGTGAGTGTGCGAGGAGCGCTGCAGACGTACATTCCCTGTTGCGGGTTGGTGCACGTTGCATCGCTTCTGTCGCTTGGCGCCACGATCGACAGCGGATTCCCAGGCTGGGAGACAGTCTGAACGGGGCAATCGAAATTGCCCGCAGTCGTCTCGTAGCTTGGGTTTCGCGTCGATCCGTACGCCTTGTCGTACGTGAGCACGTAGCAGCCGTTTCTAAATGGGCTGCTGGTTGGGAACCGCTGGGTGTAGCGCAGGGTGTAGCTGGTCACGTCCTTCTGGACGTTGCCGGCTTCACCCTTGTACACCTTGACTTCGCCGGAGGAGAACCTCAGTGTACAAAAGAGGTTATTGTCCTCACAGCGGATGGTCTTGGTGCCTTGTGTGCCGCTTGAGTCCCAGCTGCAGTTGTCCGCGAACTCAGAGGCTACGTAGCCGATGGAGCGAACGTCAACGACGCTTACCCCCACCAGAGTGGCGATCCACCCGTTATCCGAGCAGATGCCGTTCCGGTCGGTTTTCGGTGCGTCGGTGGCGTTCTTAACGATCCCAGCCAAGGGATCGCTGCCGCTTGAGCCGGGCGTCGCTCTAACACCAGGCGTGTCGCGCGGGTCAGAAATCGTAGTCCTCGGGTCGCTGACCAACTGCCGCAAGAGCAAGAGCAAGACGAGCTTGAGCAGGTCGTCGGTGCTGAGTGTCTGCATCTGCGCTGGTTGATCGGGTGGCTGCGCAGTCTGCGCCTTAGCCACACCACTGCTGACGAAACTGCTCAGAACGATCGCGCCTATCGCCAGAGCGTTGATAAACTTGAACCGTCGCTTCTGCTTGGTCACGTTTCCTCCTTGGAATAAACGTCCTCCTTCGCTTCACCATTGGTTTGCTTTAGAGGACAGGCGGATACAAAAGACGCCTCCTATATTGGGTTTAGCGTTATTTCAATGACCTCATGGAAGGTAGTGCCGGCAGGAACGCCGTACTGATTACCTCTTTTGACGTCATGAAGGTCAGCCCTGTAATTGGTTGGGATTCTGATGCTCGTTGGGCTGTTGAACCGTACAACGAACTTCCCTCCACCATAGGCAGTGCACTTTTGGATGTTAGGCAGGGAAGGGCACGTGGGAGCTGGAGGCGGAGCTGGTTGAGACGGCGGTGGTTGGACAACCTGTCCTGGTGGTGGAGCTGCTCCTCCGCCAGGAGGATTGAAAGTTGCAGCACCTGTAGCTGCCAGAAGAACGATTACCAGAACAGCAGCAACAAAGAGCCCGCCGATCACAGCAAGGAGTGCGCCGATTGTGTTCAGCATGACCCATTCTCCTTTTTACTGCCGTGGTTTGCGTGATCCGAAGAGAGCTCGTAAAACATTTCCAGCTCCCTGGATCATCTCGCTCATGGGACCCTTTTTACCAGGCGTTTCTGCCTGGGTTGGTTGAGCTTGTGCCGATGGAGTAGCTGGTGGAGCAGCACGAGCTGCTTCCAGCTCTTGTCGCAAACTCTCGATTTCGGCGTCTCTGGGATCAGGCGATGGAGATGGACTTGAAGAAGGAGTTGGCGCTGTAGGTCTGAGTCGCTGAAGTTCTCTCAAGATGGCTTGTTGCCCTCTTTCAATTCCTTCGACTCGATCTGCCAGATCCTCTGCTTCTTCCTCGTCATCTGGTTCTTCTCGCCTCCTGCCTCGTCGTCTGTCGCGTGGGTCACGGGCCATTGGGTTTCACCCTTTCTTAAAATTCGGACTTGGTTTTTCTCCAAGTACCGGAAAGCACAGAAGGTGGAATTTGAAATTTCACTACCTTCGGTGGTTACCGGCACCTGGATATTATCCTGTTTATCCCGAAATAATCGGGATTCCTGTATATCTTGTCAAAGAACTACTCTTTTCGTGTCAAATGATATAGAGAAGAGTGTTTGGTTATGCATACAGATAAACCAGACACCCATGTCCTCTAGATATTTAACACGTGTTAAGGTTAGGGAGAGCAGTTGTAGAGGTTGAAGAGGTTTAAGAGGAGTTACTAGACAACGGCTCTCTCCAAGCTTAACCTACTATACTTAGCGTGCAATCTTTCTAAGGTAAAACCCTGCGAGTGCACTTGGAATAAGCGCAAGAAGTGAAAGAGCTTCTGGTCCGGTGGGAGGGGTAACGGCTACTTGAGGAGGAGGAAAAACTTGAAGCCCTCCTTTGGTAACCTGAGCAGGCACTGTAGTGACGCCGGGAACAGTCACAACTTGTTGGATAACTGGCGCGGGACCACCAATAGCAACTGGAATCTGCTTTTGAATACACAATTGAGCATTATCTTGTGACGTAAGACTTCCAGATGTAGCAATCGCTTGGTTTACAACGCACACATTTCCTTGATCAATAGTAATCTGGTTTGCAGGCACAACTTTCCCGGTAAGGGTAAAGGTTCGGGATTCATTTGGCTGCAGGTTAGCAAGGTCAAAGCTGAGTGTTTTGTTATTGGCGTCAAAATTTCCAGGTCCAGATACAAAATTAATAAACTGAGGAAAAATATCTCGTACATTGACACTTCCAAGGGTTGTTTGACCAGTATTGGTTACGATGACTTGGAATGTGATGTTTTGATCAGGATTATATTTAGGATCATTTACGCCTAAATTGTCTACAAATATGCTCGTTTGGGGGTTTTGAACAGTTTTATTAATCTGTAAGTTGCCAGGAGCAGGGCACGACACGCCACCACCATAAATAGGTTGACATTGAGCATAAGCAATTGGCGCAAGAAATATCAAATAACAAAAGCCAAACACTAAAATAGTCAGGATGGTTTTTATATTCATCTCGTATTACTATAAAAAAAACGATACATCCTTTCAGGGCTGATAGTCTTCTTACAATCAGCTTTTCATATCGGGCAGTATCGTTAAGGTTGATGACAGTCTAGCAGACATTATAGGCTCTGTCAATACCCCAGCGGTAAGAGGTGGGTAAGAAAAGATAATTTTTTTCTCCTTGACAAAGAGAAAAGAATGTGGTCTAATATAGAAAGTTTCTGTCCAAATAGCTTCGAACAGTAATTTCAAAATTTCAAGCACCAAATATCAAATACATTTCAATATCCAAATGGCCAAAATTTTAATGCCCATAAATATACATTAACTTCCTGATTATTTGGAATTTGTTTCGATATTCGCTCGCCTCGCGCCAGAGTCGACGCTAGGCGCTGAGTCGAAGCGGGTGTTTAGGATTTCGAATTTTAAACTAAGGTATGCCAGTTAGAAAAACTCCATCATCTCAAAAAGTACATGTTGATAATATTGTTGGTGCTCCAGTCAAATCAAACTTGGCAGGGGTGACGTCTGACGTGCTTTCAGCAAAAAATACAGAGCAAGGCGCGCCTGTCTCGCCGTCTGGCGGACCTGCGGCCCGAAGCATGCGTGAAGGTGGAGTAGTGGCGAATTTTTCTCAACGCTCTAATGGTGAGCCAGTTTCACCAAAAGGAGAATCTTCTCAGATGGGAGCCTCAGTTGTACAACCTGCTCCTCGGTATGATTCAATGAACGCTTCTACAGAACAAGTGCTTGGTTATTTAGACATTCAACCAGAAGGTCATGGGTTTTTACGGCCCAAGTTTATTCCATCTTCACGAGATATTTACATTTCTCAATCTCAAATTCGCCGATTTATGCTTCGCGGTGGAGACATGGTCGCTGGGCTTGCCAGGCCGCCAAAAGACACAGAACGATATTATGGTTTATTAAAAGTAGAGCAAGTAAATGGCGTTTCTGCAGATGATTCACTGCGCCGTCCCTACTTTGATGACCTTACCCCAATTTATCCTAAAAAGCAAATAATGCTTGCCACGGGTAAGCAGCCGATCTCTACTCGTATCATTGATTTAGTATCTCCAATCGGATTTGGTCAGCGCGGTATGATTGTGTCCCCACCAAAGGCGGGGAAAACAACCATTCTTAAAGAGCTTGCGGCTGGAATTTCGCAAAACTATCCCAAAGCGCATCTAATGGCGGCACTTATTGGAGAGAGACCAGAAGAAGTAACCGATATTAGCCAATCTGTTAAAGGCGATGTGGTAGCTTCAAATTTTGACGAACCGCCAGAGAATCAGACAAGAGTTGCCGAAATAACTCTTGAGCGCGCTAAGCGATTGGTTGAAATGGGAATTGACGTGATTATTTTGCTTGACTCAATTACCAGGCTTGCTCGCGCGTATAATCTCTCCATAGAACCATCTGGCCGAACCCTTACTGGTGGATTTGACCCAGCGGCCTTATGGCCAGCAAAGCGATTCTTTGGGGCTGCTCGCAATTGCCAAGAAGGTGGTTCTTTAACTATTATTGGTACGGCGTTGGTTGATACTGGTTCTCGAATGGATGATCTTATCTATGAAGAGTTTAAGGGGACGGGTAATTTGGAACTTCATTTAGACAGAAAGCTGGCAGAACGGCGAATTTTCCCAAGTATTGATGTGGAACGTTCTGGGACACGGCAAGAAGAATTGCTTTTAGATGCAATCTCTCTTAAAAAAGTGGTAACCATGCGTCGTATGCTAGATATGCTTTCTTCAGATGAGCGCACCGCGGTATTAATTGATCGATTATCAAAAACTTCAAGCAACGAAGAATTCCTCGAATCATTAGGAAAAGGGTAAAAAATAGTTAGCTAGTGATTAGTTAGTTGGTTACTTAGAAAAATTCTTAAAAACCTATTTACTAACTAACAAAGTAACTATGAACTAACCAACTGGTTGATTTGACTTTTTTTAATCCTTCTGGTACCCTTTTTGTACTCTTTCATGGACTCAATTCCTATTGTTGTTTTTGTTAGAAAAGTTAAAAATACCATACGGCCGTTTTTAGAATCATCCTTTCAACTTGTAACTGGCTTTGTTCGGTTTTTGTGGCTTTATACGCGCAAAAAGGTTATCACGTGGGGACTTTTTTTTGAGCACTATAAAAATATCTTAGTAAAGTTTTTCTTAATGAAGCGTGGCCGATATAATCGGCCCTTTTTACATCTAATCGCCATGGTGGTAATGATCCTTGGTGTGTTAATTGGGCCCTATCTGGCAGAAACGTATCCCATTTTTTCTCAAACTACATCTTTAGTGTCGATTGCTTCTTCTAATCAACAATCTATCATTGTGGGAGAAGATGTATTTGAAACCAGAGCTTCAGAAAAACCCCGGGACAAAGTTTTGGTATATCGGGTAGAGAAGGGAGACACGATTTCTACTATTGCGCAAAAATACGGAATTTCCGAAGATACGATTAAATGGTCGAATAATTTGGCCAATGATGATCTTTCAATTGGTGATGAGCTTAAGATTCTTCCAGTCACTGGTATCTCTCATAAAGTAGCAAAAGGAGAAACCGTGTATTCGATTGCCAAAAAATATGATACTGAACCGCAGAAAATTGTCGATTTTCCCTTTAATGATTTCGCCAATCCAGAAACATTTTCCTTGGTTGAAGGGCAAATGGTGATTGTTCCAGACGGCGTAAAGCCTTCGGAGCAGCCCACGTTTAGACGGCAAGTGTATTTAGCACAGGGGCCAGTTACTATTACTTCTTCGGGATTTACGTGGCCAGCCCACGGAATTGTGAGTCAGTTCGCGTCGTGGTATCATATGGCCATTGATATTGCCGCGGATATTGGTACGCCAGTTGTCGCAGCTCATAGCGGTACCATAGTAAAAGCAAGTGCGGGTACATGGGATGGGGGATATGGAACCAGCGTTATGGTAGATAATGGCGGTGGGTATGTTAGTAACTATGCGCATCTAAGCGCGGTTAATGTGTCGACTGGAGATCCCGTAGTGGCGGGAAAAACAATTCTTGGATGGATAGGAATGACTGGGAGAACCACTGGTCCACATGTTCATTTCGAGATCCGTCGAAACGGTTCGCTCGTAAACCCACTGCCGTTTCTTCAATAAAAAATATAACGGCTATATTCAATAGAATTGTTATAACCGTTATATGAAATTAAGGGTATTTTTTTACCCTCGTTTCTTTCTAAAACAATCTCGACACAATACTGGCCGATCACCCCTTGGTTGAAAAGGAACAGTATCTTGTTTCCCGCATTCAGAACAGGTTATTGTATACTCTTGTCTATTCTGATTCATCTGAGCTTTTTTCAGTCTTCGACAATCAGCACATCGTACTGGTGGATTAGTAAATCCTTTTTGTTGATAGAATTCTTGTTCTGATGCAGTCCAAGTAAATTGCTTACCGCAGTCTTTACAGGTTAATGTTTGATCTTGAAAATCCATTGTTCACCTCCTCTCATTTGATATTTTTTGATATAAAATGATTTATTCTTGAAATATTTTGAGTATACTTCCTACTTTCAAGTGAAACAAGAAAACGCCAAAAGAAAAAGCTGTGGAAATACATACTAAGTTTGAAGTTTTAAATGTGTCTTCTCTGAAACCTCCTGCCTTTAGGACCGACTACTCTCTTTATGAATTCAGAGAACGTGAGGGTAACCAAGTAGGCACTTGTACTATAACACATGGTTTAAAAAATAGCAAGCATAAGGTATTTGTGGACCCGAGGGGAATCGAACCCCTAATCTCCTCGATGCCATCGAGGCGCGTTCACCGTTACGCCACGAGCCCATTGTGGACCCGAGGGGAATCGAACCCCTTGCCTTTGCAATGCGAATGCAACGCTCTACCAGATGAGCTACAGGCCCTGTTATATAAAGTAGAGTATTCTGGATTTACTATAAAAAGAATTTTATCATACTAAATACTAGATACAAAATACTACATACTATTTATGGTGTCGGGGTGGGAGAGGGAGAGGGTACTGCTCCACTAGGCCCTGGGATTTTTACTGGCGGATTTTGTTGGGGAAGTTGGTTTTTGGGAGTGTTAATGCCCAGTGGTTGTTGATTATCTGAGGTTTGCTGTATTTGTGCGTTTTGCGCGTTCACCTTTTCTGATTCAATCTTACCCTTGAGGGTATCAATTTCTTGACTAATTTTGGCAAGGCTTTGTGAGTCTGCGGAAACTAACGATTTAACTGTTTCGTATTGGGTAACGGCTCCTGGTAAATCTCCTTTGCTTTCTAACGCGTGGCCAAGATTATAATACGCGTTTGCGAAGTCAGGTTTTAAGTTAAGAGCAATCTGAAATTGTCGCTGCGCGTTGTCCCATTGCCCAAGTTGGTAGTAAATGCCTCCTAAGTTAAGGTATCCTTGAGGATTATTTGGATTTAAGACAATTGCTTGTTGGGAAGCTAAAATTGCGAAGTTTTCCGCGTTTTGCCCATAGCCAATCATATTACGGTAGATACTGCTTAAGTTTTCCCAATTTAAAGCAGTTTGGGAAGATATAGCAGTCGCTCTTCTGGCAGCATTAATAGATTGTTGTACAAGTTGAGCAATCGTTTGTTGCGTTTCAGCACTCACGGTTGCATTAGGTTGTTGTTGCGCGGCCAAGTTGTTTGCCAACGCAAGATTGGTTTGGGCAAAAACTCTGTGGTACAGATCTCGATAGGGAAATATTGTCAGTGCTTGATTTTGCAGTTGATACGACTGCATCCCATTTGTTTGAGCTGCAATTAAAGAGTTTTGAAGCGCAATATCAGAGCGGACAAACTGGATTATCTGATATCCAAGTACCGCTGCAATTACCACGAATAGCCCAAAAAATATTGATGGCAGAAGTTTGCTCATCATTTTATCCGCAGACGCTGGCGTAGTAGACAGGGGGATAATTCCTTTTTTAAACGCGACAAAATGAAGTTCTATGTCAAAATACTGCTCGTCATCTTGTAAAACTTGGGCTGCCGCGTAGATGGCTAACAGGATAAAAAACAAGGTATACGTTGTAAATCCAAAAGGAAGAATAACGCAAGCAAGAAAGCCAAACACCACCGACACCGCGACTGGATTTTTGGCAGTTTTTCCAAAAATCCCATGAGTTTTTTTCGCAAAGGAATTTTTTAGGAGCCTTACCGCTAGAAATAAAAATGCGGCAAGACCTAAAATACCAGTTGTGGCTAAAATTTCCAGTACAAAACTTGATGATCTAAAAAAGGTAAACGACCACAGAGTAGGATGTACATTATAACTCACTGCCTTAAATCTGGCAAAGTCGGTAAAATACGTGCCAAAGCCGCTGCCAAAGAAAAATCCCTGGGCAAGTCTTCCGGTATCCTGAGATATGGCCGCGAACGCGGTTTGAAATCCATGTTCAAATGGCAAAATAGTAAGCTGACTGGGCCCAGTGGCAGGTTTTACCAACTGGTAAGCTGTTATAAAAAGACCCATTGCGATAATAATTGATGTAATTAGTCCTGCAAGCATTTGACCACTGAATTCTTTTGGATGTCTTGTTTTTAGAAGCGGGTAGGCAAAAGAAAGAGAAAGAGGCAAGACAATTGCTATATAAATGGCTTGGTCCAGCAGAGAACCAAGAGGCGAAAAAGATAAGGCTTTGGTAAATTCAAAGGGAAGAATATATATTTTAAAAAAAGAAAGAATAGTTAGCAAAGAAAGAACACAAGCGCTAACTATTACCGAAGAGATCGCAAAGACAGTCTGATTCTCTGTTTTTATTGTGTTAGTAATAATAAAGTAAAGGAGTATTGCGAGAAGCAATCCAACAAAAGCAATCAGAGAATCCGCTCGATTCACAGAAAGTAGGCTCGATAAAAATGCACATACTGTAAATAGAATAAGAGGAACGTCAAAAGGAGTGCGGGTAAGTTTTACACTCTTTTGCGCGATCATTTTGCCGCCATGCAGGACTAGTAAAAGAAGCGTCACGCCACCAAGCAGTATTTGCTTAGGCAAAACAAATACATCTGTTGTAGAGGTGAGCATAAAAAGAGGAAAGGCTAAGAGAAAAATACCGGTTATAACAACCGTAATATTTTCAAAATACTTCGTAGCTTCGTTTTTCCCATTCATAGTAAGTATACCTATGTTAAATACAGCTTGGTATAATGTCAAGGAATAAAAATTGCTTAGCAATTTTTATTCCGCAGACCCTCCGAAAATCTTTAATTAATAATCAGCCAATTAAACAGCACATCGCTAATCGGTCTTGTGCCAATACCAACAGTAAAAGACTCTTTAGGCACTTGGCGCAATAAGTATAATGAGCTATTCGTGTTTGAGCGTGGTGTTATATAAATAAGCGATTTATCGGTAACAAAAGGTGTTTTAATGGTTACTTCGCTTCTTTGAGCGCTAATGGTGGCAATTCCAGCAGAGCTTGTCGCGATAATTTCGTTACCAGACAGAGCGTATACAGGATCAGTAAGGGTAAGGTTAAGTTTATTGAAGGTTGCGGCGCCAGACGCAATTAAGTCTCCAAGTTGGTTAATAGCAAGCACACCGCTTCCACTGGAATTTTGAATTTCGAATTTGGAATTTGTCTCATAAGACTCATTTGTCTTATTAGTCCCAAGCTTTACTACCAGGTCCGAATCGGGTAGAGGACTAATAATATCTGCCGAGAGTGTTCCTTTTACACTCACATCTTTCGCAAACATTGCGCTTCCGCCCACTTGCAGGTTCCCATCAATATCAATTCGCACTTTCCCGCTAAGGAAAGAAATCCCGCCTTGTTTTAGCGGTTGAATCTCTAGATCGCTACCAAGTGTATTTATGGAGTTTTGCCCAAGAATTAAAGACGTTCCTATCGAGAATTGTCCAACGACGCTGGTGTCAGAGAGTGTTGTTGGGCCAAATGCCATGAGTCCTTGGGTAAATGTGCCCTGCCTCGCCGTAAGCGAGTCAAGGCGGGCAAACATGCCAGACATAGTAGCAATATCCATATAGTTTGTTTCGATGTTGGAAAAACTTAATAAGCTTCTGTTATCTGGATTTTGAGGATTAAAAGTGCTCGAATTATCTGATAATGCTGAGCTTTCAGTTGATGTATTTTGATATACATTGGTTATGTTTGTAATATAATTTGCTGCGATTGTTGCTGATTTTACTGTTAATCCTTCTATTTCGTCCGCGATAATCTTTTTGGCTCGCAAAGTGCCACTAAGACTTGCGTTGCTTGCGTCTAGATTTTCACGGATTGAGAGCTGATCCGCGCTGAGTGCGCCGCTGATGCTTGCACTGCCTTGTACTTCCAGTGTTAAGTCATTGCGAGCAGAATCCGAAGAATTTACAGATTCCGAGTCAAGTTCGGGATGACGGATAGTAAGCTTGCCATTTACCACTACAGAATCAGAAGAAAGCGGAGAAATAACGTTTGTCTTTACAACTTCGGTTTCTTGTATGGGAGAGACAAAAGTATTTGGTATTTGGCCCGCTTCGCCCCGAGGAGAGTATTTAGTATTTAGTATATCAGCGACTGTTTGTTCGACATACTCTTTAATGGGGCGGCCATTGATGGCAAGCGTTTTTGTGGCAATGGTTTCTGCTTGGATAGAACCAGCTTTTAGATTAGCAATAACAGCCTCCGAAAATCCAGCAATTCGATTAATGGTTTCGCCAAATGGAGTTTTTAAGACAAACGGTCCAACCGAAGATGGAATAGAGATGCCAGGATCAGTAAGGCCATTGGCAATCACAAACTCGCCAGAGTCCGCGATATAGGCCTGTGGATCGTACCAGGATGGCTGGACTAATACATAAATCTTTCCTTCAGCTGCTCCGTCGAAAGAAGCAAGAGCTTTTCCAATAATCTGTCCAGCGCCCGTTGCTTTTGCCGCAACTCCGTGGATTGTGCTTACGGAGAGTGGATCACCAGGTTGAATAGCTCCACTTTCTGTAGACACGCGGGTTTCTACTTGTCCAACTAACCCAACAGCGATTGATTTGTTGCCGTTATTTTCTCCTCCTAAGAATGCTGGTCTTTCAGAGGCGACTCCTATTAAATTTTTGCTGGAAGAATCACACGGGAATACCGTGCCAGTGGTATCAAGGCACACGACTGTTCCAAATTCAATAGTCGTATTTTCGTCTTTGGGCAGATACTCAGCAAAGTCAGCAATACCAGAGGTGGCATACGTTACCCCTTTTCCACCATTGCCTTGGACTGATCCAACAATCCCAATGCCATTGGTTTCAAAGCTTATGAAATGATTGCTAGACGCAACAGCAGTGGTGCTTGTGTTGCCGAGTTTAATAATAAGTCCATCAGCATCGGTATTGCTGCTTGAGTTTACAATTTGTGCTGCTGCGGTTGAGCTTTGGCTATCGGTCAGATCGAGCTTAAAACTTGGTGTAGTGGTGCCAATGCCAATTCGGCCGTTGGTGGTATCGACATTAAATATCGTGGTACCAATTGAATCCTGAAATTGCATAGCTGTTGTTGAGTTAATAAGAGACCTGGCGAGGAAATTACCGTATGAGTCGACTTTAAATGTTTCTGCAAAAAATGGAAAACTTGTCTCAATACTTCCTGATGTCGACGCAATGCGTGAACCAATTTGATTCACCACCCGAAGCGTGGTATCAACATTTAATGTGGATTGAGTAAGCGATGCCCCAAATGGATTATAGCTTTGGGCTAAGAAGTCTTTATAAGGAGTGTCGTTTGTTTCCATCCACGCGCCGTCAGTAAATCCTATGCCAATGATGTTTCCATATCCATAGCCTTTGCTTACCGAAACAGAATTAACAATATTTGATCCAAATGTAGCGCCATTTTCATCGGGCGCGGATGTGGAATATAAGTCAAGCAGTGAATCAGAATCCATGCCAAAGACCGACACGCCAGTGGTTCCGTTGGTTGCCGCGTAGATCATTCCTTTTTCCATGTCTGCGGCAACCGCGTTGGTTACGCTATATGCCGCGTTTAATTTTTGATGATTGTCCGCGCCAACCGAGAATCCGCGCAGCGTATTCGCGGTATGATTTTGCAATGCTCTGTAACCAACTTGATACAAATGGTGTACTTGAGAGGGGGAAAGGAGTGCAGCAGTATAAAAAGCTTCATCTAAACTGCCGTTAAAATAGCGTGCGCTAGCACCATCGAGGACCACATTGCCAATTCGAAACTCTCCGGTTGTATTTGCTACCGTTGTTGGAATCGTTCCGGTTTTTGATTGAGCCACTATTTGACCATCTATGTATAGAATAATAGTACCTGCATCATAGGTTGCAGCAATATGATGCCAAGAGCCAGTATCGGTAATCGCGTTGGTTGTCTCCATATAGTCTGTAGTAAGGGCATTGGTTGACGTATTGGCAACATACATCCTGAACTTATTCCCGCTTGTTCTTTCTAAGGAAACCCCAGCATCGCTTCCAGTACCCCAACCGCCTTTAGAAATCAAAGTTCCATTTGCTCCGGTATTGCCTAGCTTAAACCAGGTGCCAATCGAGAAAGCAGCTGCGCTATCAAACATTTTTACCCCACCTCCACAGTTTGCGTCCGTACAGGAAAAGTATCCGGTTGATCCATTAAGCGTAACGCCTGTTCCTCGAACCGCAGAAACCGAGTAGGTAACACCACCATTTGTTGTTAAACTCGTGAGCGCTTTTGGCGATGCGTCTGCGATATCTCCAGATGCTTCAGTCATTGGCCACATCCCGCGTATATCGCCAACCATGTCCTCGGTTATATAATTTGTCGTGTAGTATTTGGCAGACCCGCTTGCTTCGTTTCCTCTTTTTTCTTGAATAACCAATAAGTTGTCGCTGGTTCCCGCGTAAATAGTATTTGATTTTCCATCAACTGTTGAGGTACCGGGGGTGACAAATAGCGCGCTGTTACTCGCGATGGTAGTAGCATCAATAGGAGCAGGGCCGACATTAAACGACAAACTGGCAAATGTATTATTATCGGTTGTTGTTGCTCCGTAGTTGGTTGCGCTAATATTGCCATACACTGCTGAAAACAGTTGATTATTTCCAGATGCAGTTGACGCATTATATTTAACTTTTATCGCGTAGTTGGTTGGTGTTGCGGCATCGGCAATGGTCGCGTATAAAGTGTCATCTCGTGTAAGAACTACAGATGTTGACTTACGAGAAGCCGGGCCAAAATTGGTAATTTTTTGATCGGTTTCATTCACAAGTATTACTGATCCGTTGGTGCCTCCATTGGTTGCCAAGGCTACGTAGGTTTTGCCATTAATTACCGCAGCGCTGATATCATTCACAGCAGCACTGGTAAGGGCCATCGCGCTAATTTTATAAAAGCTTTTACTGCCGTTTCGTTGAGCGATAGTCCCTTGGTAATACCAGTGGTTACCCGAAAGGTTAATTGCTCTGTCTGCAATAAAATCGATGGTGTAGTATCCTCCAGTTGTAGTACCTGCATAGATGCGTCCATTTAAAGCATATACGGCAGTAATATTGGCTGTATCAATCATGTTGGTTGCTCCTCGTTGAAACTGCATCCATAACAAGTTGTCTTTGGCATCATAAATATCAAGGGTGGAAGGTGTTTGGTTGGTTACTACAAGAATTGCTTTTTTAGGGAAGGGGCGGGTGGAGCCGCGGGTTGAGGAATTGAGCGATTCGCTGTACCAGGAGGAAGACCTGGCTCGCTCATCATCTGTCCAACGGCCCCCATCGATGTCTTTGGTTGTATCATAAACGAATACTTTGTTAAGGCTTGATATTGATTTATTATTTGTATGTCCATTCACTACAAGATCTCTGTTATTTACCGAAAACCGCGCTACTCCAGATGCGGATGCTGCAAGTAAGTCTCCCGAACCCGCGTTATTTATTAAAGCCGCGGCAAAAGAGGTATTGGCAGAAACAGAAGCTACTGCTTTGGTGCCGATGCCACTTAGGGTAAACTTGGTTACTCCGGATTGGGAAGCAGTAAATATGTCTTGTAAAGTACCAACCGTGTGAGTAGCATCAAAGATCGTCAATGCTTTTCCAGTTGGGGCACCTGTTACATTCAAGAGTCCAATTGGAGAGGTAGAACCAATCCCGACATTTCCAGCAGATTTAACCGTGACAAGTGCATTGCTGGACGCGTCTTGGATAACCAAATCATAAGACGAGCTATATGGCCGTAGGATGGTGTTTTGATTGTAGCCGCCGGTAAATATTTCGGTGTTTGCGACATTACTTTTAATCACTATATTCTGAGCCTGTGTTGTCGCGGTGTTACTGGCTAGAGTAAAGTATGCGGAAGTTTGATCTTTGGCCGATGCTCCACCAAAATAAATGCCTCCACCTGTGTCTGAAAACCATATTCTATTAGCTGCTATATTTAAGTCTGGTGCGCTGCCAAGAGGCGCGGTAAAGTAGAATCGCGCGCTTCCACTATTTTTTGTGTCTCGAAGGATAAGAGCATCTGGGCCATCCTCGCCCGCGGTGTTTATCTGTAGCATTGCTGTAGGAAGAGTGGTATTAATGCCAACGTACCCGCTGTTTCTTATTGTAAACCGTGGATTTCCAGAGGCTGAGGCTGTGAAGATGTCGCCAAGGGTTGAGTTATTGTTTACCACCATTGTGGCAAAGGAGGTAGTGCCTGAAGCTGAGGCAACTGCAATAGTTCCTCCAGTTGAGGGATTTGCTCGGATGTCAAGTGTTGCAGTGGGAATGGTATTGTTAATTCCCACATTGCCTGTATTGGTAATCACGAAGCGATTGGTTGCTGATGCTGAGGCTGTGAAGATGTCGCCTACACTTCCTGCGTTGTTCAGAATCATGGCTGCGTTGCCTGCTGCTATACCTGTTACATGTAATACTCCAACTGGAGAAGTTGTGCCGATACCTACATTACCACTTGTGTCAATGCGCATGCGTTCGGTAGTGCCTGCTACCTGGAAGGTGAGTGGTCGTCCTGCAACAGGTTGGCGGAATATTGGTGTAGATCCAGCAACGAATTCAAAGCTTGCGCTTTCTCCAACTTTCTGAATCCCAAATGTATCCGAAGCTGTAGAAGTTAACTCAATTCTTACAGTACCGTCTAAACCAAGTTTAAAGACAGGTTGATTTACCCCACCGGTTCCATTGAGTGTAAGCAAAGAAGTTGTGAGACTGAGTGTTCTGTTACCGTTTTCAAAGATATCGAGTTTATTTGCAGGGAGTGCTGTTCCGATTCCAATATCACCGTTATTTCTTATCACAAAGCGATTGGTTCCAGAAGCTGAAGCAGCGAAGATGTCGCCTAAGCTAGTGCCTGGAGTAGTATTTAGATTGTCAACTACCAAGGCTGCAAAGGCAGTTCGTCCTGAGATACTTGCTGCAGGAGAGGTACCAAGTGTGCTTATTACGTCAAGTTTTGCATTGGGAGTTGTAGTAGCAATTCCTACATTTCCATCGTAGGTTATTCTCATGCGCTCTGGAAACGCTCCTCCAGCATCGCCTGAAACGCGTGTGTTAAATGCCAAGCCAAATGAATAATTTCCAGAAGTTCCGTTAAGTTTGACTGCATGAATAATAGCTCCTCCGGTATAGGAATTAGGTTGGTATAGTCCACCTAACATGATTGCTCCACCCCTGTTTGACTCATTAGATAAATCATAAGAACCAATGATTCCTTGGCCATTTGTGACGTTTTTACTCTGGAATACTTCCAATGAATCGGCTTGATTGGCTGTTGTTCCAATCCCAACGTTTCCACCTACAATAATACTGTTGGCTTGTGCCGCAGTGCCGGCATAGGTTCCAAATGCCGCTGAGCCATTCACATCCAATCGGTTAGCAGGCAGAGTCGTCCCAATACCAACACTGCCGCTGTTTCTTATTGTAAACCGTGGATTTCCAGAGGCTGAGGCTGTGAAGATGTCGCCAAGGGTTGAGTTATTGTTTACCACCATTGTGGCAAAGGAGGTAGTGCCTGAAGCTGAGGCAACTGCAATAGTTCCTCCAGTTGAGGGATTTGCTCGGATGTCAAGTGTTGCAGTGGGAATGGTATTGTTAATTCCCACATTGCCTGTATTGGTAATCACGAAGCGATTGGTTGCTGATGCTGAGGCTGTGAAGATGTCGCCTACACTTCCTGCGTTGTTCAGAATCATGGCTGCGTTGCCTGCTGCTATACCTGTTACATGTAATACTCCAACTGGAGAAGTTGTGCCGATACCTACATTACCCTCAGCTTGAACTCTGAACCTAGTAGTCCCATTAGCTTGGGCATCAATCAAGCTTCCAGTAAAACCAGAAGCAGAATTTATGCCAAGCATAGTCCCAGTTGATGCACCGCTCCAAGCAGATTCGCTTAATCTTAGATAGGCATTAGTACCTCCAGGAGTATAGCCTGCAACTACTAAAGTTGCAGAACTAGCATTGTTAAGAGTAAATAAGGTTGAAGTGGCTGGTATTCCAATACCGTTTCCACTTGTCACATATATATTTCCAGTCCTGACATATGTACCACATGTTCCAGCATAATTACCCACAGAGAAATAAGAAGTGCCATTTTGCTGAATATCTAAGCCATTAAGGATGCTATCGCCTCCCAATCCACAGTTAAAGGTGGCTGCATTGACTCCTAAATAAGTTCCACCTGCAGCACCTGCAAAAGTACTGGTACCAGTTGGTTGAACCATCATACTAGCATAAGAGGTAGAAACAGTTAGGGTATTAGCCACATGGAGAGGGGCAGCAGGAAGAGTTGTTCCTACTCCCACATTCCCGTTATTTCTTATCACAAAGCGATTGGTTCCTGAGGCTGAGGCTGTGAAGATGTCGCCGGTTGTGAGCCAATTGTCCACAACCAAAGCAGCATAGGAGGTGCGTGCGCCAATGGTAGCAGCAGGTGAGGTGCCTAAATTGCTATTTACGTCAAGCTTGCCTTGAGGAGAAGAGGTATTGATACCTACTGAACCTGACCCATTTGGGCTGATTTCAATATGAGTATTTGACGCTGTGTTAAGTACCAATGTTTTTGCGGTTAAGGTAATTTGCCCATTGGTTTGGGTAATGGTTGTGGTTGATGCGCCGGGAATCACGAGCTGTCCGCTGCTATTAAGAGCAAGCACGGTATTGGTATTGGTTGTTTGACCAGCATCGGTAATTGGGAGCATTCCTTGCAAAACATCAGAATTAAGAGCGTAGGGGACTGTCGCGATTTGCTGGCGGGGAGAAAGCTCGGCAGTTTGGCCAACACTCACAGCCAAATACATTGCGGATTGAGTTGCGAAGAGCTGCTGGCCGATAGCAACATCGTTTCCAAGGATCGCTGAGAAAATCCCGTCTGTATCTGGCGTAACGGTTACGACTTCTTGCCACAGAAGGGTTTGAGCATTTGCTGCACTGGTTGCGGTTAGGTCGTTATAGAGCAAAAACCGAAGCGCTGTTGAAGATGTAATTGGATTATCAGACGCGTCTGTAAGTCGGCCTTGAAAAGACAATTCTCTCAGAGGTCCGGTTGGACTGCCGGCAACTGCTAAGGCTTGTTTGTCTTTTGACTCTTCATAAAAGTTTTTATAAATGCCATAGCCGATAATTACCAAGAATATGGCAAGAACTGAAACTTGAAAATAAATTACTATGCCTTGCTCTTGATACCTTCTGTACCAGTCTGGTCTAGTTTGACGCACATGATGGAGGACTATTTTATGGAAAGGAAGATTTGCTGTGGGAGTAGGAAGGGGAGTATAGAATTCTTTTAAAGTATTTGGTATGTGGTATTTAGTATCTAGTATGGATTCTTTGAGTTTTCTCGGCCATCTGGCGGATTGAATTTTAAGATTTGCGTTTTGAGCTTTTGTGAACAAGGATTTCCATCCCAGCCTAAACGAATGGTATTCCAGATGTTCAATTGCTTTGGCAAGGGGAATAATTACCCCATGGTCGAACAATGCATTGATACCTTTTGTTAGTTTTTGAAATAGTCTAAGGGGTGGAAGAGGAGAATACGACGGGTCTAGTTGATTAGATTGTATTGTTGAGCTATTTTCATTTTTAAAATTACCTATCACTTGAGACTTATGACTGCCAGAAGAGTATTTAGTATTGAGTATTTGGTATGTGGTATCAACAGTAGAATCTTTCGCTATAATAGATACCAGACCTTCGGTCTGTGCCCAGCCAAAATATTTTCGCAAGGAAGACAGTTTTCGGTTTATCGAAGCAGGGAAGAGCTTATTTTCGTTGAACAATCGATTTTTGTA
>CAZVON010000005.1:2563-24436 GCA_964628435.1 uncultured Gammaproteobacteria bacterium | reverse complement strand
TGATCTAGTTTTTGCAGAACTTCTTTCTCAGACAGAGTATCTTCATACGCATAGCCAATGACAGTTTGTGCCCATTTCCGAAACTGTTGAATATCTATGATATAGTTTTTTATAGTAAGCTTGGAGGCATTTGAAACATACAAGTAGTTTTTGAAATCCCGCAAGTGCCATGGATCAGTGTTTGGTATGTGGTGTTTGGTATGTGGTATGTCAAAAGGGCTGAAAGGAATATGGCCTTCTAGCTTTAAAAATTCGAAGAACTTTCGCAGGGAAGAAAGATGCCGCTCTAAAGAGCGGGGAGAGAGTATTTGGTATGATTGTTGGTCATTCGCCTTTAAATTCTTGTAAAGATCAATAGTTGAAGCTGAAATTACTATTGGTGAAAAAGATTTGGTGTGGTGTTGTTCAAACCAACGGATAAACTGTCCAACATCAGCTTTGTAGTTTTTGACTGTAGCCTTGCTGGGTTTCTTTTTTGCCGAGAGTAGATAGTTAACAAATTCTTGTAATAAGTGCATGGGCAGGATAGTTGACTATTGTGAAAATAGTAAATAGACTTGGCTGATAACAAAACTGAGGGTAATGGCAATTGACAGCCAGAACATTTTTCTTGAGATGATTACAATTTCTGGTTTATAGCGTTGAAAGTTTTTTTTCACAGCTTCTAAATCAGAACCAACTTTAAACTTATTCGTGTTAGGCACGGGATTATACGGATTATACGGTTTATTTCGAAAGTGAGTTTTGTTATTAAGAAAAAACATACTATCTTAGTATGAGAAACTGAACATTAAGTTGTCAATAGCCTAGAGTAGGATAAGTTTGTATGATTTGATATATTTTGTAGTATTTATTTTTTGATGTGTTTTGATGTGAAAAAAGCAGCGATACGTGTTTTGATCCTGATTTTCACATCAGAAGTTTCGGTATTTATTCGATTTTTAAAAATGATCTTCAGTATAGAAGTATATCAAAATATGCCTTGAGTCCTATAAAGCGAAAATGCATACTGCAAAAAAGAATAGGTATTTATTCAAATTTTATTTTAGTAAAATTCACATTAAATTCTAATTTAGGGCATGTTTTAAAAAAAAGAGAAATGTAAGAAAATTAGGAATTTTTACTGTCCTGTTGTTTTAGCAAAATAAGTGTGGGAGTGATAAATTTGTTGAGTTTTTCATTTAGACTGTAAAGTCAAGGAGTTTTTAAAAGAAACTGTCTAGAAGCATTGTGCCAGATATAAAAATCTGCTTCATACTGGAAAGTGAGATGGTTTTATTCAGTTTGATATAACTATACTGTTAGAGGTTAGGCTATTGTAACAGCATTTTTACTCCTATACAATAAGACAGTACGCGTTATATAGAGTCTTATGACCTATTAGCCTTATACAACATATGAAATATATCCTGCCCATTCTTGTTGTAATTGTGGCATGTTTGTTCGGTGGCACTATTTATGGCCAAAACACCACATCTAAATCAGAAAAAGTCAATGTGCGAGCCTCGGTTGGGGACTTTTACTTAAGTATCTCAGGTTTCCAATCACCGTACGCAAGCATTGTCTTAACCACCCTTGACGCAGTATATTTGCGCTCAACTGTTGCTGATGAGAATGGTAACTTTTCCATTTCTCAAGTGCTTATCAACCGAGGGTTTTCTGGGTTTTGCTTAACTGCAGTCGATGTTAAGAGATTGGGTGAGACATCTGTCTGTATTAATATTCCTCCTGCCACTTCAAGTGTTATCATGAACGATATTTTTTTGCCTCCCACGATTGGCTTGTCGCGCACAGAAATTGGAGTTGGGGCAACCGTTACTGCTTTTGGGTATACCATGCCGGGTGCTGCCGTGATTCTTTATATTAGCGATGGTACCACCCTTAATGGTACTGCAGATGCTACTGGATACTACGAATTTGTTCTGGAAAACTTAGGAGTAGGGCAGCATGATATATTCGCAACTGCCCAATATCAAGGTAAGACATCGTTAACGCCCAACAAAAAAGTTGCGGTAAAAGTACTTACCGCGTATGAGCAAGGGGTTTCTTTTTTACGTGATCTGTGGAACAAACTCCTACGTCTTTTTACCTCACTGGGTGGCTTTATTTGGCTTGCCGTCGCGCTTATTATCCTTATTATTATACTGCTTCTAAAACTCTGGCCAGAGAGATTTACGTTTATCTACAACAGTAAATTAGGCCGCCTCCTTACCAAACTGCCCCACAGGGGGGAGAAAAAGCTCCACCACTGGTGGTTCGTCGGCTACTAAGAAGTATTTAGTATTTGGTATATGGTATCTAGTATAAAAAGGGTTAGATTCGAGTGAACGATGTTTTGAGTAATCCATTGAGGAGTTTGTGTACCTTTACGGTTTGCTGGGCAATTTCTTGAAAGCTTACTTGAGACATAAAATGAAGGTCTCGTGCGATAAGAATCTGGTTCTGCAACTCTGTTAAAGAACCTTTAGCAGTAAAGTAAAACTGTTGCTTTTCTTTTTTAGTTTGTCTTGAAAATCCTTCCGCAATATTAGAACTTATCGACACGACACATCTTCTAATTTGTTCACTTAAACAATAGAGTTCTTCTTTAGGAAATTCTTTTGTAGCTTTATAAACGAGGAGAACAAGTTTGTGGGCTTCTTTCCAAACTTGCAGATCAGTAAAGGATCTTATTTTAAATATTCCCATGAATATACTAAATACAAAATACTAGATACTAAATACTTTTATGGTGTTTTATTTTGTGTTAGATCTGTGTTGGGTTCCGTGTCTTTCTGTGTGTTGTGCTTTTTTTTCTTCCACACTTTCATACCCAGAATTATAGCTATTGCGAATAATATCACAACTACAGTCACCTTCCAAGGGAATACCCAGAAATACACAGTCGAAACTAAAGGAATGCTGTTATTGGGGCCGTAGCCTGACACTACCTTTGCTTTGAATCTGCCTAACATCCACTGTTGGCCAATGGTATTTTCATAGTCGCGGGCGCTTTCTGGAAAGATGTTATATTCAGAAAGCTTTGTTTTTTCGATGGTTCGACCCAGCAAATCACTCACTAAAATCGTGCCAACTGGTTTGATATGCACATCTGAATAGTTTTTAATTTGGGTTTGAATTTTGATTGGGCCGTACTCCTGGAAGGTATTCGCAAAGAAGTTGGTTATTTTGCTAAGAATTGTCACCTGGCCTTCTACCGTAAGGTAAAAGAGCGTGCCGATTCGGGTATTAACCGACGAACCAGAACCCTCTAAACTATCCGAATTGCCAGGAGTAAACACAACCGCTGCATAATGGCCTCCTGGGGCTGCATCGGCTGGGATTTGCACATAGTAATTAAGATCTTGCTTTTGCCTGGGTTGCACGGTAAAAGTATTTGGGTACACGGCAATCCAATTAGAGGCAGAATACTTTTTGCTTAACGTATTTTCTGGCAAAATATTTGGGGTACCTCTTGTGTCTACCACAATATAATCATGTACAGCAACGGTAAAGGTGAGAGCATTGGGGCTGTCGTTGATAACCTTCATAATCCCTTCGGTTGTCGCGCCTGGTTTTAAGTTTTTTTGCACGGCTGGAGGAACAATTGTAAAGGTTCGAACCATTTCCTGGGCTCTTGCGCTTCGCGCAAGAAATAATCCAATAAATACCAATAGTACTAGTGTTGCTGTCAAATAAGTACTCAGAATTAAGTATTTGGCCCGCTTAGCCCCGAGGCGGGTATTTAGTATTTGGTATTTAGTATTTTTCATTTGATATTGGACATTTGCATATTATAAATTAGTTTCTAGCTTTGCTAGAAAGTGGGTGTAACCACATACGTAAAAAAATTCGTGTACACACCTGCCGGAGTAGTGGCAGCTACTGTTGCTGCGTAGCGAATAACAGTTTTGTCTGCCGAAACTCCTCCGGTTGCCGCTCCTGCGTAGGAAGCAATTGTGGCGTAGTAGGAATTAACTCCCGTATTCCATGGATTACTAAAATTACCTGTGCTAACCGTTGATCCTGATCCTCCCCAGTTGGGACTTGAAGATGGTACTCGCGCTCCACAGGGACTAATTCCAAATTCCGCAGTACCAGCAGCTATAGAAGTTGGAGCAGGGGTGTCGTTAGCAGTAAGACCGCCACCAGTGTTGGCATCTGGTAGATTAAAACCTGTGGCATTATCCATAAATTTACCAGAGGAAGTCGCGGTAATAGTATAACCGGTGGATAAATTAGTCGTGACAGAAATCACTTGGCCGGCATTGTTGACGGCGCTGCTTGACAAGGTGCCAAGATCAACCACTGTGGCTGTTGATCCGGTTGTTGAGGTATTACTGCCGCAATCACTTGCTTCAGAATTGTAATTGGTGGCAGCAGCCAGTCCACTAATAGTAAACGTAAGCGAAGGGTCTACTGTTGCACTTACCTGTACTGCTTCCACTGTCCCAATTTTTGCCCGGCCAGTATCAAGCGTTAAATTGTTTGATATATCTCTTGTGGTAATATTTAGTGTCCAACCACTGGTGCTTTGATCAGCAACTCCAGGTGCCGCGGTTTTAGTTGGGTTAATAATACGGGGAACAGCGGTTGTGCACGCGCTAGAAGAACTTGCGCTACATCCAAGAAAGATTCGTACTACAGAATTAGCTGCTATTTCTGCAGATAAAGCGGTTAATCTAATAAATGGAGACGTGCCACTGGCAGGATTGGTTGTGGTGACCGTCACATTGCTGGTGATTTCGCTTCCATCGTCCCATACCTCTATTTGAGAGCTTCCGATATTGTTTAATTGAAAAGTAGTAGCAGAGGGAGATGCGGCATTGTTTGCGTCGCCACTGGTTAACGCTGGAAAAGCAAGTTCTATTTCTCCATTTACAGGAATTGGATTGATATTTGTAAATGTAATAGTATGAAGCGCTGTTATAGGTACTACAACCGGATCGCCACGATGGTGAGTATTTGATATCGTGCTGGTAAAATGGACAACACGTTTTGTTGGGCTTGAAGAAAATGATGCAGAAAACGAAGCAACTGTATTGGTATTTAAGGTTTCTCCAGTATCTGGTCGAAAAGTAGCTGAGTCTGACGCTAAGAATATTGAACTATTGTCAATAATAACAGCAGAGCTTGTTGCAGCTGCTTGGTCTACAAAAAGCACAGAGGAGGCAGAAGGACGGGAGGTTGAGATTCTATCTGAAACATTTCCCATGGTTGCGCCGGAAGCTTTTGGCACAAAAATAAATACTGCAAAAAGCAATATTCCCACCCAAGAAGCAAAATACAGAGCAGGCTTTTTCACAATGTATACTATATCTAGGGAAAAATCCCTATATACTCCAGTATGCAAGAATTTAATTTTGGCTTGCAGGAAAAAATTTACAAGGTGAAAGGGGGGGGGGTAGAAATTGACTACTTTCGATACCTTTTGATGCGGTTTTTGATGACCAAAAAACTAAAGATCGCAACGATAATAACAATAAAGCCCTGCACTGGCATGGCAAAAAAACGAATAGTCTGAGAATAAATTTGTCCATTTTGCGCAAATTGCAAGCTAAGGGTGGCAGTATAGGGACCAAGGAGAAAACTTTCATGCCACATAGTATTTGGTATTTGGAATTTTGCGGGGATTGTAGCTTCTGGAGATTGAAAGGAGTCAACCAGGCTGCGGGTAGACTGCGAAAGCACGTTGACTGGTAAAAGTTCCACATTGCCAATGGTTTGGCCAAACATATTTTTAATCACAATAGTGCCATTGGGCACAAATACATGATGGCCTGTATTTGTAACTCGAAGAGTAAAAGGCACTGGCCCTTTTTCCACAAACCAAGGGACAGAAAACTCTTCGATAAGTCCTTTGGCTGGTCCTTTTTGGCCAATAGACAAAAGCACCAGTAAGCCAAGCCCACCCACAGCTTGGGAGGCATTTACAGAATCTGTAGAAAGATTGTTTTTTGCCAAGAATAGAATGGAAAAATAGTAATCCGCGTAAAGTTCGTTTTCTGGCAGGCCAATATGAAGTGTCAACTCTTTTTCTTGGAGCGGACTAAGAGTAAGTTGTTGAATGCTGTGTCCATTGTTTTGAATTTGCATGGTATCAAAAATCTTTGGATTTTTGCCTTTGAAGGCTTCTTTTTCCGAAATGTATGTGAGCTGTCCATTTTCTTTGTCTGTTGGTTTAAATGGTTTTAGCACAATGTTAAAGGTTACTTGCTCTTGAGTAAAATTTTTAATGCTGATTGGTGCTTCAATGCTTGCTGGTGGCTGCGCGGTAATCTGAAGAATAGGAGGAGAGATTCCCACAGATAGCTGCGCGGCTTGGGCTTCGTGAGGGAATAATCCAATAAATACCAATAGTACTAGTGTTGCTGTCAAATAAGTACTCAGAATTAAGTATTTGGCCCGCTTAGCCCCGAGGCGGGTATTTAGTATTTGGTATTTAGTATTTTTCATTTGATATTGGACATTTGCATATTATAAATTACTTTAGAGCTTTGCTAGAAAGTGGGTGTAGCTACATATATGGTCTGATTCGTGTATTGGCCGGCTGACTGGGTATTTGAGACATTTACTTTATACGTAATTTGTACCGCGATATTTTTGCCAACATTTGATCCGCTCATCACAGCAACCACTGATTCGCTTTTTGAATCATCAGCAAATTGTTTGTAGTAATTAGCAGTACTAAATCCGCTGGCACAATCGGTTCCACTCACATTATCACAACGGTACCCGAATCCATACACAGTGGGTAAATCCCACAAAGCAGAAGTGCTTTGCGTGCAAGAGCCATCGTTACAGGTAGTGTCGGGAATAATCTGGCCAGATGGGTTTGAAAGCAATTGGTGGTTTTGATACGCGGTTACTTGGTAGCCATTGGCAGAGCCATTCGAAATGGTAAGTTTAGTGTACCGAAGTACTGGGGTACCAGCAGTTAAAACCCCAAAATCAATCGTCGTGTTATCTATGGAGAATTGAAACTTAATAATTGAGCTAATGTATTGGAAGCCAGAACGGATTTTATAATTCGCGCCGCTATAAAGTCCTGGCGCGAGTTGACCAAGGGTGCTTCCTAATTTGTAACTCGCGCTGGTTGGTTTTCCAGAGCCGCTGTTCATTGTCCCCATTTGTAGTATATAGTTAGTGTTTGACATAGTTACAGCGCTGGATCTTTGGGCCAGAATACTACCAATGGCAAATACTACCAAAATCAAATAAGTACTCAGAATTAAGTATTTGGCCCGCTTAGCCCCGAGGCGGGTATTTAGTATTTGGTATTTATCATTTGACATTTTCATCTCTATTTGCTTTCTTCTTTGAGTTTTTCGGTTTCTTGGAGAACTTCGGTTAATTTGTCCAAATCGCTTGATTTTGCAACCTCTTTTTCACTGTCTATCACTTGTTCAACATCTGTGCTAATAGTCTCGGCAGCTTCTTCTGCTTTTTCTTTTAATTCTTCTATTTTTTCTTCTTGCTCAACGGTTTTTTGGTATTCTCGTCCAAAGAAAAACGCTAAGGGAGAAATAAGAACAAGCGATCCGAGTCGCAAAAAGTTACCAGTAACATCGTCTTGCAAAGCATACGGAAGAAATACCAGAAATGTCGCAGCTACAAAAACGAATACGGTTGCTGGTTCAAACACAAAGGCTACACCGAATGCCAAAAAGTATAATAAAAAGAATAATCCAGAAGAGAAGTTGCCGGTGGAAAACACTAATAAAAGAATTGCTGTATTTAAAACAACGATCTCAAACGATCCACCAAATGCGCTGGCAGGAGGAGAATCATCAGAAATCGGTTGATGTGCTTGTTTCTTTTTTTTGATCCACGATCCTACAAGGTACACAATTACCAAAAGCGCAAGACTTTGGATCGTAAATTCAGACAAAAGGGTCTGTTGCCAAATAAACACAGCCCCAAACGAAATAGCAAGCAGAAGCGAATGCTGTAAAAATCGCATAGTGACAATAATTACATAGTAAGGAATTCACGCGAAAAAGGCAAGATTCATTTGCTTCTGAGACGGTGGAAGGAAGCTCAAGCTTCCCAAACCGCCTCTTTTATTTTGATACTTAAAGTTTATGCTATACTACAGATATGAAACCTAACAAAGAAAAAGAAAAATACAAGCCTTCAGAAATTGAAGCCAAATGGCAGAAAGTTTGGGAGGAGCATACTCTCTATAGCCCCGATATAGATAAAGCAAAAAAACCCTACTACAACCTGATGATGTTTCCTTATCCATCTGCAGAGGGCATGCATGTGGGTAATATGTACGCGTTTACTGGCGCTGATGTGTATGGCAGGTATATGCGCATGAAAGGATACGATGTGCTTGAACCAATTGGGTTAGATGGATTTGGTATCCACTCGGAAAATTACGCAATAAAGGTGGGTAGGCATCCGAAAGAGCAGGCAAAAATAAGCCAGGAGAATTTTTACCGCCAGCTTCACGCGACTGGAAATGGGTTTGACTGGAAGCGAACAGTGGAGACGTATGATCCAGATTATTATAGATGGACACAGTGGATCTTTGTGCAATTATTTAAAGCAGGTCTTGCGTACAGAGCGAAAGCACCAGTTAACTATTGTCCTTCGTGCAAAACAGTGTTGGCAGATGAACAAGTTGTAACAAAATTAAAGAGTAAAAACAAAAGCTCAAATATCAGCGCAGATCAGGGTTTGAATCAGCGTGTATCCGCAAAAGAGCAGAGAAAAGAAAGAGAAGTTAAAGTGTGTGAAAGATGCCAAACAGAAATTGAGATTAAAAATTTAGAGCAGTGGTTTTTTAGGATCACACACTATGCGGATAGATTGCTTGCCAATCTTGACAAACTTGATTGGAGCGAGAAAGTCAAAATCGCACAAAAAGCCTGGATAGGAAAAAAATTAGGAATCAATATTACCTATCAGATTGAAGGTATTTCAGAAAAAGTAACGTGTTTTACGACCAGGCCTGACACAAATTTTGGCGCAACCTTTATTGTAATTGGTCCTGAGCATAACTTGATACAGAAAATAGTTAAAAATGACTATTCTGATGCGGTTAAAAAATATGTTGAGAAAACAAAGAAAATATCAGAAGTTGACAGAATCGCTCAAGGCCGTAAAAAAACAGGGGTATTCACCGGCAGCTATGCGATTAATCATTTAACTGGTAACAAAATGCCAATTTGGATAAGTGATTTTGTGATTGGTAATGTGGGAACAGGGGCTGTTGTTGGTGTGCCTGGGCATGACCTGCGTGATTTCGAATTTGCGCAAGCAATGGGTTTGCCAATTGTCCGTGTTGTGGTGGGGCCAGATGGCGATACATCTACGATAACAAAAAAAGAACAGGTCCAAGAAGAATCAGGTACGATGATTAACTCAGACTTCCTCAATGGAATGGATATTATGGCAGCAAAAGAAAGAATAATGGACTATCTAGTCAAAAAAGGATGGGGCCAGCGGGTTACTTCTTATCATCTTCGTGATTGGCTTATATCTCGCCAAAGGTATTGGGGACCGCCAATACCCATGATTTACTGTGGAAAGTGTGCTTCTGAAGGAAAGTCATGGTTTACGACGCAACCTCAAACACTTCAAGATCAAATGAAAGGATGGTTTCCTGTGAAGGAGGCTGATTTACCTGTTAGATTGCCTGATGTTGAGGATTGGCGGCCGCAAGGAAGCGGTACGTCTCCACTTGCTAATCATCCTGAGTTTTATACAACTACCTGTCCATCGTGTGGGTCAGAAGCGCGAAGAGAGACCGATGTGTCGGATACCTTTCTGGACTCAGCTTGGTATTTTTTTAGATATCCAAGCATTGCTAATAAAAATTCGAAGCACGAAACTCGAAACTCGAAACAAATTCAAAAAACAAAATTTCAAAACAATTTCGAATTTCTATATTCGAATTTCGAGCTTCCTTGGGATCCGCAGATCACCAAGGAGTGGTTGCCGGTTGATATGTACATTGGCGGGGCAGAGCACTCAGTATTGCACCTGCTTTACGCACGATTTATCACCATGGTTTTTCACGATTTAGGATTGATTGACTTTGAAGAGCCATTTACCACCTTTTATGCTCATGGATTACTGATCAAAGAAGGAACAAAAATGAGCAAAAGCAAAGGGAACGTGATTATACCAGATGAATACATCAAAAAATTCGGTGCTGACACAGTAAGAACCTATTTGATGTTTTTAGGACCATTTCATCAAGGCGGAGATTTTTATGATACTGGAATTGAAGGCATGCACCGTTTCCTCAACCGAGTCTGGCGACTCGTTTCTGAAACTCAGATCAACACAGATAGAGAAGCCGATACCCGCAGATCAAATCAACATGAGTCAATACTTGACAGAGTTATGCATAGAACCATTCAGGAAGTAACAAAAGACATACAAGATATCAAATACAACACTGCTATCGCTAAAATCATGGAGTACTATAATGCGCTTCACAATTTCTGTACAAAATACCAAATACTAGATACAAAATACTATAAAACACTAGTTTTGCTCCTAGCACCGTTCGCGCCCCACATGGCCGAAGAACTATGGCAGTCACTTCGTGACTCTGAGATTCACGCGGATCAAGCAGCGGGCATTCACAGATTCAATACTCGTCAGTCAATTCATCTACAAGCGTGGCCGCAGTACGATCCTTCCATGATTCAAGACGAAACAGTAACCATCGTAGTGCAGGTGGACGGGAAAGTACGAAATACACTCCTAAGTCAAAAGTCAAAAATGAAAAGTCAAAAACAGATGGAGGAATTAGCAAAGCAAACCGAACGTGTGAAACGGCATTTAGCAGGAAAAAATATACGAAAAGTCATATATATAGAAGGCAAGATCATTAATTTTGTTACTTCGTAAGATATTAGATATTTACTGTATGGACCTTCAAACGTTCTTCGCGAAGTATTCCCCTCTTGTTTTTAAAAACAAGATCTCCATGATTCTTCTTGTCCTCGGCTTGATATTCTTTAGTTATGGTTTGATCTCTTTTTTAAGCTCATCTGCGGCAGAAGAGGAAGTAGAATTTTCACAAATTCCTAGTGAAAAACCAGTTGTGAAAAAACTGGTTGTAGACGTGCAAGGAGCTGTTGTAAATCCAGGAGTCTATCAATTGGAGTCTGACTCTCGAATTCATGATGCTTTAATCAAAGCAGGCGGGTTGTCTGAAGATGCGGATAGAGAATGGGTATCAAAACATCTGAATCTTGCTGCCAAAGTTCCAGACGGGGTAAAGGTATATGTGCCTAAAGCTGGAGAGACAACGGATTTAAAAAATGTTCATGCAGTAGGACAAGCAGGTTTCACTGTTGGTAGTGGGAGTGTAGATACAAGTGGCTTAATCAATATCAACACAGCGACTTCGCAGCAGTTAGAATCATTGCCAGGGGTTGGGAAGGTAACCGCCCAAAAAATTATTGACGCGCGGCCCTACAATGCTCTAGAAGACTTGTTAAACAATAAAGTGGTAGGGAAGGCTGTTTTTGAGAAAATAAAAGAGAAAATAACACTCTGAAAAGAAATTCCAATAATCAAATTCCAAATCACAATTAAATTCTAAGCTCCAAGATTAAAATTTAAAATATTATTCAACTTGATAGTTGAGACTTAGAATTTGTAGGTTGTTTTTGAGATTCATAATGAATACAGCATATTTCCTTATTGCTATAATACTTGTTGTTTCTTTAACTGTACGTTTCTACGTCCATCACGCGTCGTCTCCTACTTATTACGATAGACAGAAGATTCAATTTACAACAACTGTCCTTTCGGAGCCACGAGTTTTTAGCAATAGACAGGTGATAGCTGCTAATCTGCCTGGAAGTGTACGTGTTTCGATAATAACTACTCGGTTTCCAGGTTTTTCATACGGACAGTCAATCGAGGTTTCTGGCACTTTAAGCAAAAGAGTGACAAGTAATAAAAGGATTGTAAATACAGTCTATTATCCCAACATTACGCCTGTAAAAAATCAAAAAAATAATTTAGTTTTATTACCCCAAGATATATTAGCATTCATATCGACTATTCGCCAAAATATGATCGCTATTTTTGAAAAAACATTGCCGCCAATCCCTGCACGGTTGTTATTGGGAATTGTCTTTGGCATCAAGTCTTCCATACCGAATGATTTTTTAGACGACCTGCGAACAACCGGAGTATTGCATGTGATAGCTGCTTCTGGAATGAATGTCAGTCTATTGGGTGGAGTGCTCATGTTGGGTTTTCAAAAACTGTTCCGGCGGCAAGTTGCGTTGACAATAACTATTTTGGCGATTATATTTTATGTTGCTCTTGCTGGTTTTGAAGCCTCAATTGTACGAGCAGGGATTATGGGAATCATTGCATTTAGCGCTGCGATTCTTGGAAGGCAATACCTTGCCTATTACAGCTTAGTATTGGCAGGGTATGGCATGCTTTTGATTTCTCCCTCCATGCTCTACGATGTGGGTTTTCAGCTTTCTTTTGCCGCAACCCTAGGACTTATTACCATTGTGCCTTTGTTTACTACGCAACAGAGTGCGTATTCATCGAGTCACCAAAGTATTATTTCTGGGATAGTAGAGTTTTTTCGCGAAGATTTTTTTACAACATTAGCAGCGCAAATAGCAACCCTTCCCATTTTACTTTTGCATTTTGGCAGTGTTTCTGCGTGGTCGATTCTGGTGAATCTTTTAGTTTTGTGGACAGTGCCCTTACTTATGGTTTTGGGAGGTTTCGGAGCGTTTTTAGGACTCGTGGTTGAAACACTTGGTCAGTTGGTCATTTTTCTTTGTTTGCCGTTTTTACTGTACTTTCAGGGCATTGTAGAACTGTTTGGGAGGTTTGGAGGAGTTATAGAAATTGGAACGATACCACTGAGTATGTTAGTAGGGTATTACCTAATACTAGGAGCAATAATTATAAGAAGAAATTCCAAACTCAAAAATACAAATTCCAAATAAGTACCAGTGACCGAATTTTTAATATGAAAAGGTATTTCTTTTTAACCTTGCTTTCGTTTTTTGCGCTGCTTGGGGTTGGTTTTTATCAAATTTTTAATCTTGAGGACAGCAACTTGCATGTGGTGTTTTGTAATGTAGGTCAAGGTGATGGAATCTATATCAAAACACCCAAAGGCGCAGATATTATTGTTGATGGTGGTCCAGACGAAAGCATTCTTTCCTGTCTTCATAATCATATGCCATTATGGGACCGTGATATTGAGCTGATGGTGCTTTCCAATGCCGACACAGATCACTACATGGGGCTTTTGGAAGTTATTCAGCGATTTAAGGTAAAAAAAATAGCGGTTTCAAAGCTTGGGAAAAGTGATGTGAGCTTTGAATCTCTTGAACAAGAAGTAACAAGACAAAAAATTCCTGTTGTAACCCTTACCAAAGGAGACAGTCTAAAAATAGGAGAAATAGCCTTGCATACTCTTTGGCCAGAAGACGAGTATCTATTCGCGAGTAAGGTTTCTCAAGACAACGCAGATAACAAAGAGAAAATACTAGGCGCGTTTACGACTAGTGGTTCGGTTAACCAATTTTCGGTTGTCCAGCAATTAACCTATAAGTCATTTGATGTATTGTTAACTGGCGATATCACTCCTACTGCTACAGAAAATATTGATAAGTTATCTTTTGATAGGGTAGAGGTTTTAAAAATACCTCACCATGGGTCAAAAAATGGATTAACCACTTCGCTTCTTGAATCTGTTAATCCGAATTTAGCAGTGATTTCTGCGGGTAAAAAAAATCGGTATGGTCATCCCCATAAAGAAACGCTTGCGATACTACAAGAAAAAAATATTAAGACGCTACGAACAGACATAGATGGGGAAATAGAAATTGTGTCAGATGGGGAAAAGTGGTGGGTGGCTAACTGAGGTTCCGAGGCGTGAACCTGCCCTGCTTTGAAAGGCCTCGCCTTTCGAAGCAGGATAAATGGAGAAAGGAGTGATGTTTACAAAAATATTTACAATATTTTAAGGCGTATCTCCCTATTGCGATTCGGTCCAATGGAGGAGAAGCAATCTTTTGTACCTATGGTTGATTCTATGCTTCTCAAGCTTGTAAGGGTTGGGAAAGAATTGGCCGAGGAAGTGGTGGTTTAAAAGACACGGTCTGCGGTTTGTTCTCTGATACTTGGCTTTTCCCTGTATCAGACGGTATAGGGCTTTGTTGAGTGACGTGGGTGATTGGCAAGGTAAATAAAAAGGTAGTGCCTTTTCCTTCTTGCGATTCAACATGGATGCTGCCGCCATGTGCTTCCACAATGCCTTTGGCAATAAAGAGTCCAATTCCAGTTCCTTTTGCGCCAGAGGAGTTTGAAGCTTGGTAAAATTTAGAAAAAAGTAAGGATTGCTTGTCTTTTGGAATGCCTGGCCCTGTATCTGAGACAGAAATAGTGACGTGCTGGCTATCGCTTTTGGCGTTGATCGTAATGGAACCATCGGGTGGCGTGAATTTGAGGCTGTTTGAAACAAGGTTGTTAATTACTTGACTGACTCTAAGCGCGTCAAACTGAAGTTGTGGGAGGTTGTTTTCAAAATGTAATTCTAACTTGATTCGCTTTGCTAAAGCTTGCGGAAGGAAAAAGTCAACTCTTTCTCGTATGGTTTGTTCTAAGTTACCAGGAGAAGGCATAATGGTAAACCGTCCTGATTCTAATTTTGCGGCGACAAGGATGGATGAAACCTCATCTAGCAGGCGGTTTGATTGTTCGTTAATAATTTTAAGCAGTTTCTTTTGATCTTCTTTTTCTATAGGTGTATCGTCTTTACTCATTAAAGAAGCAGCGCCTTTCATGGCAGTTAAGGGAGCTCTTAGCTCATGGACAACCATATTGGTAAAATCATCTTTCATTTGCTCCAATGACTTTTCTAGGGTAATGTCGTGAAGCAAAACCGACGCGCCAATGACATGCTTGGTATGGGTATCAAGCACGGGAGTAATAAAGATCTCCAGGATTTTGTCGTCGAGTTTTACTTCTTCTTCCTGAATCGATTTACCTTGGATAATCGCCTCTTGAAGCTTTCCTGGAATGTCATACCAATTGGTGCAAGCTTGGGTAATATCAATCATGGTTGGATTGTCTTGGGTAATTTTAAGATATTGTTTCGCAGAATCATTGATTACCAGAACTTGATCATTCGTATCCACCATAAACACACCATCTGCTAATCCTCCAATCATGGACAAAAGTTTTCCTTTTTCAGTGGTTAAAACACTTTGGAGTTTAGAAAGTGCATTTGAAGCTTGATTGGTAATTTGATACACAATCGTCATTTCGTCTTCTTTATACAAGTTTGGTTTGGTAGAGGAGATGCTGATAAGTCCAACAACGACATCATTAACAATAAGAGGTACATGGAAAAACGAAGACATAGGGTCGGTATTTTGCTCGTTTAATACAACGCCCGTAATACTTTCCTCGGTCTGAGAAGGAAGTGCTTGGTCGATAAGAGCAGATAATGAGGCGATCATACTTTTTCTGACCGTATCAACAAAGCTATGGTTGACTGCTTCTTCGATATAAACTTTAAATACCAATTTGTCCTCTCGAATAAGAAGGGAAGACGCGCTTGAATATTCAAACAAGTTTCGAAGGCTGCCAGTAATTACATCCACCACTCGTTCAACATCCAAAGAATAGCCAATTCGTTCTTGAATTTCTTTTAAAATCGCGATTTCATAGAGGCGCTGTTTTTGCTTTTGTTCGCGCTCTAAAAGAGTCTTTCGGGTTTTCTCTTCTTTAATAGACAGATATATGGCGATTACTCCAAAGAGAATGGCAGGGATAAAAGAAGAAAGAATCGGAAGATTCATACATAAAATAGTTAGTTCGTTAGTTAGTTCATGGTTATTAGAAAAAAACCAACTAACCTACTTTGTCAGGGCTTCTAATTTATCGCCGGTTCGTTTGCTGCCGATAACAATAATATACGTGCCAACCACAAAAAACAGTTCTTTAATAATCAAAAGAAGCGCGAGAATAAGATTGCTAGAGACTTGAAGATACGTATTGAAGGCATCGATGATAATGCCGATGGCTATAAAAAATACGCCAATTGAGATTGCCTTAAATCCAACTGCCATAATACCACTGCCGAATTTTTTGGTTACAGAAGTCATAATAACACCAGCAGTAATCGCGGCAAACGCGGCGATAAAAGATCCTCCTTGGACAATAATGGTTAATAATTTTGCGGTATCAATATCCATATGTTAGTCGCTTAGTTATTAGTTAGTTGGTTAGTTAGTAAATTAGTAAGAACCACTTAGAGATCAACTACTATTATTGTTACTGATTTGCGGTGGTTTCGCAATAGATGGTTGGGAGATGGGTTGTTGGAGGGTTGGTTGAGAAGCAACAGAAGGAGGTTGTGTTGATACCTGTACTGGTGGCACTGATGGCAAAGGTTGTGGTGTTGGAGCTGGCTGCGATTTGATCGGAGCTTGAACCTGCGGGGTAGCATGTGATATCTCTGGTTGTATTGATGAGGCTGCTAATCCTGGATAACTGGCAAGCAATGGTTCCATGGTCTTTTTTACAATAAGGCCAGAAAGCTCCATAAATTCTTCAATGAGTTTTTGGGTAAGTTCTTGAGGATTTCCAGTAATTTCAAGCACAGTGCCATCGTCCGCGATCGAAAGCCCTGGCACATTGCGGGCTTTGGCAAGGGTAATATCTGGTCCAAGGACAATAATTTGTTTCTTAATCACGTCTGTTAATAACTTTTTGTAATCTCCGTCTGTTTGTGGCTGCATAGGTTAGTTATTTAGTTAGTTGGTATTTAGTTAGTTGGTTAGTTAGTAAATAAGAATTTTTCTAAATAACGAACGAACTAATCACTAACTAACTTTTAATAGTTCGTTCACTTTTTGTACTAGTTCTTGTGGTTCGATTTGGTACTTTAATATATAGTCTGATGCTCCTTGTGATAGTGCTTCTTTAATTAATTCTTGTTGCCCAAAATTAGAAAGAACAGCAATTGGTATGTGTTTGGTATGCTCCTCTGATTTGAGTGATTGAATCAATTGGTTGCCTTGCATATCTGGTAATATTTGATCGACTAAGATTAAACTTGGATTTTGCGTTTTTGCTTTTTCTAAGCCGTCTTGCCCAGTTGTCGTAGCTATGACTTCAAATCCGCCTTGTTTTAACGCGCTTGAAAATATGGTGGTAAGAGCTTCATCATCATCTACCAGCAATATTTTCTGTGCCATATTTTTACGCTAGCAGGAATTAAGGGCAGTTGTCAAGGATAAAAAAACCCCCGCCTCAATATGCAATTTTTGGCGGGGGTTCTGTTATGAATCTTTCTGTATCCACCAGAGCCCAAGCAAATGGGCGAAGTAAATTCAGAAAGATTTGTCCTGATTTAGTCGATTTCTGCGTGTTTGCTGGGTTGAATCAGAGAAACTCCTGTTAAAAGTGGAGTACCTCGAATCCAGTCAGCTATCGCGTACACAACGCAGGTCAGTACTGGCCATGATCGTTTCATGCAGACCTCGTCAATGTACCCGGAAAGTCCGTCAGGGTAGGTTTCAGCCCTCCCCATCAGTTCGCGGAATCGTGCTAACTGCTCTGGCGTGAGAGATAGGTCTTGGGCAGTGCACTCCTGCCAGTTATAGATGGTAGCCGGGTGGTCGACTTTCATCTTACGACTCCTGTGGCGAAATACCAGTCAGCTCGCCGGTTCCTCGGATGTGATCCGCGATCGCGTAGTAGGAGAGATCGAGAAAGGTAAGTGCTCCTTGCTTTTCCCTGAGGATACGTTCCCAGTAGGCTCGCAGATCTGGTGGAGGTCCTTCATTCAGCACCCGTTGGAAGTCGACCATTTGGTCTGGGGTGAGTCGAAGCTCAACTTTCCCAAAGCGTTGAAAATCAGTCGGAAGAAAAAGCATGACGTCTCCTTGTTGGAATTGGAAGTTGATTCAACTCCAGAAGAAATTGCCTTGTCTGTGCCATGAGTTCTGCTTCGTGGTACTGATATCCAAGCCACGCGCTCATCAGAGCCAAAGAAATAATCCAACCAAACCAGAGCACCTCTTCTGGTGACTGAACGCCACCGAAGTATACCACGCCCATTGACGTGAAGAGAAGACAGCTCCCTGTTAAAAGGACCAGTCGTGCCATCTGCTTGCTTGGAATGCTCCAACCCAAGATAAACGCTCCTAAGAAAAAAAGCGTGTACCCAAGGCCAGAAAACACAAGCAGTTCTTCCAATCTCGATGAGCCGTGAGTAAGGCAGAGAAGTGCTGTTGCGATCGCCAGGATGCCAAGCACCTTGTACCACCCTTCATCCTGGTAGGTCACCGTTTCCTCCTTGTCCTTCGTTAACAAGGCCAGGAAGATAATACTCCTGGCCTTTAAGCGGAATTAGTCCTGCGCAGAACCTATTGCATCTGCTTGCTCGTATTGTTTGATACACGCATACCCTAGGTAGACAAGCCAGCAGATGAGAAGCAGGGCAAGCTTTCTTAGCACAGTTTCCTCCTTTGTCAAAGATCTAGAAAGTAGGATTACTTCCGAAGATCAATTCTACCAAAGCTCACTCTCAGAAGCAAATAGACGACATTGTTACATGGTTACATTGTCAAATTGTCAAAACAATGCATAGAGTACCATTCAACAATACAACAATGAAACTATTTAACAATTGTTAGTGTTTTCTTGGTAGTTGTTTCGGAAGTGAGGCGGTAGAAGAGAAGCTAATGATTTCATAACTAATCCTCCCAATGCCATATCAGGATCATGAGGATCAATCGGTCCTTTGGTATTGACGTGTATGGTATTTTTGTCTCTCCAAGCTGCAATCGGAAGAATTTTCGGTGGACTTTTGAGGTTTTGTGAAACTAAAAGCAAATTTTCCGCAGCAGGATGAATATTACCTAAAACTGGATAAGCATCTGCTTCTGGGTGGAGTCCAACAATGCCACCTTCTTGCCAAATTCTTCTGATTCTACGAATAGCTGATAGGTTATTTAAAGGGTTGTCTCGATAAACGAGAATACTGTCAAATGACTGCGCGAAGCGCTGATACACATCTTGGGCATGGAAAGCTTTATGTTGTAATGCTGGATGCTTGGGAGTTGCTGCTTGAATCCAGTGCACAATGTTGCTGTCAACCACATGCCCATTGGGAACATACTTTCTGTTTCGAGCAAGCTGTACTGCTTTTGAGACCGAAGCGATTAAATCCATACTTTGCCAAGGAGTATGTAAATGATCAGAAACAACTAACAATGGTCCCTTTTGTGGAATCTTGTCAATGCCATCCATAATCACATCGCAGCCAAATAGCCCTTTTTCCAAAAAATCAATCCCAGACATTGGCCAACCTTGAGCCATTCCTTTTGCTAAGCGAATAAGCAGTACTACTTGCCGTGCTTTAAGCTCTGCTTCGCTTCGTTTCGCAGCAATGGCAGAACGGATCGGTAGTTCGATATGGCCATCTGGATACGGAATGCGAACCCCAAGTTCTGAAAGTCTACCCATTTTATACTCGAGATTATAACAAAAATAATCCAATATCTATCTTCCAACTTCAAATTCCACCTTCAATTTTCTACTGTCTATAATCAAAAGCAGAGGGATTATGCTACAATAAAGATATGAATTCAACCAAACAGCTTATTCAAAATGCCCTTAAAGAGGTACTCAAAGAGATGGAAGTAGAAGGAGTAGGGCCAGAAGTATCCCGACCAACCAACCCAACCCACGGAGATTACAGCACAAATGTGGCCCTCATTGCCTTTGGCAAATCTCAAAAAATAAACTCTCCGTTTGATTTAGCGCGTAGGATTGTAGGAATACTACATACGAAATACAAAATACCAAATACTTCTCAAGTCGAGGTAGCAGGTCCTGGCTTTATTAATTTTTGGCTCAGCGAAAAATTTCTTGTCACTCAACTATCCCAATTGCTAGAAGATTCAGAAAAGGTTTTAAAATCAACAAAAACATCTTATTCAGGTAAGAAAATTATTGTTGAATATACCGATCCAAATCCATTTAAAGAGTTTCATATCGGACACTTATATAGCAACGCTGTTGGAGAATCAATCTGCCGAATCTTAGAATTTGCAGGTGCCATAGTACGAAGAGTCTGTTATCAAGGAGATGTAGGAATACATGTGGCAAAAGCAATCTATGGTTTGCTTCAAGTGCAAAAGTTAGGTAGTCAGCCACTCGAAGAAAAGATAAAGATACTTGGACAAGCGTACGCGATAGGAGCGCGGGCATATGAAAAGAGTAAAGAGGCAAAGCAAGAGATTGTAGAATTGAATAAAAAAATCTATCAGCAAGATGCCTCAATACGTAAGCTGTATCAAAAGGGTAAACAGTGGAGTTTAGATTACTTTGAAAGCATTTATGAAAGGCTGGGTACCAAATTTGATGGATACTATTTTGAATCAGAAGTAGGCAAGATTGGTCTTGAGTATGTCAAAGAGCACATCAAAGATGGAGTATTTGAAGAGCATGAAGCAGCAGTAATTTTCCCTGGGAAAAAACACGGGTTACACAACCGGGTTTTTATTAACTCGCTGGGATTGCCAACCTACGAGGCTAAGGAACTTGGTCTGGCACCTGCTAAATATAAAGACTTTCTCTATGATCTGTCGATTATTGTAACTGGGAACGAGATTATCGAATATTTTAAAGTGCTTCTTAAGGCACTTTTCCTGATTAGTCCTGATCTTGCGAGCAAAACCAAACACATCGCTCATGGCATGGTACGGTTACCTACTGGCAAAATGTCGTCTCGAAAAGGCGATGTGTTAACTGGAGAGTGGCTTTTGGACGAAGCAAAAAAGCGTATACAAACTCAGTTTCCCAATATGGACAAAGAACCCTTAGAAATGGTAGCAGTTGGCGCGGTTAAGTACGCACTTTTGAAGGGAAATATTGGCAGTGATGTTGTGTTTCATGTGGACGAGTCAATTAGTTTTGAAGGAAACTCAGGACCCTACATACAGTATACCTACGCTCGTACCCAGAGTATACTTCGCAAAGTGAATAGTTCGAATTACGAATTACGAATTACTAATTACGAATTCAACCAAGAAGAGAGATTTTTACTAAGAATGCTGGTAAAATTTGGTGAGGTTATTGAAGAATCAAGTCTGAATTTTGCTCCCAATATGGTGTGTACTTACCTTTATGAGCTAGCTCAAAGCTTTAATCTTTTTTACCAAAAACATCAAGTGATTGGTAGTCAACAAGAGGGTTTCAGGCTCGGGTTGGTGGCAGCAACTGGTAACGTGCTCAAAAACGGTCTTTACCTTCTTGGCATCCAAGCCCCAGAAAAAATGTAACTGCTCCTTGGCAAATTAAGATACTCGTGTTACAATAGCAATCCAATATGCATTATCACCGCAGCGTTTTACCCAATGGCCTTCGGTTGATTGTAATCCCCATGTCCTCTTTTGAAAGCGCAACGGTAATGATAATGGTGGGAGCGGGAAGCAGGTACGAAACCCGTTCAAATAATGGCATTTCTCACTTCTTAGAGCACATGGCTTTCAAAGGCACAAAAAAACGTCCATCGGCCCTAGCGATTTCAACCTTAATTGATGGTATTGGTGGCGAGCGCAACGCGTTTACTGGTAAGGAAACCACTGGATACTACATTAAATCTTCGGTCAATCACGTTGACCTTTCGTTAGATATTTTATCTGACATGCTGCAAAATTCGTTGTTTAATCCACAAGAAATCGATAAAGAGCGGGGAGTAATTATCGAAGAAATAAACCTATACGAAGACACTCCAGCTCGTAAAATCGGCGATGTCTATGAGAGACTTTTGTATGGAGATACCCCACTTGGATGGGATATTGCCGGTGAAAAAGACAATATTATGAATATTAGCCGAGAAGATTTTATGCAGTA
>CAZVON010000005.1:0-2553 GCA_964628435.1 uncultured Gammaproteobacteria bacterium | reverse complement strand
GTGGTGGTTGCGGGAGGAGTTGAGGTAAAACAGACTCAAAAACTTGTTCAAAAACACTTCGCAAAGATGCCATCTTTTGATGCATTAAGTTATGATAAGGTAGTAGAGAATCAGTCAAAACCAGGAGTTTTGATTAAACACAAAAAAACAGAGCAAGTACATTTTGCCATGGGAGTCCGTACAGTCCCTTTAAATCATCCCCACCGTTACGCGCTATCGGTGCTTTCTGCTATTATGGGAGGAGGAATGAGTAGCAGATTATTCCATGAAGTTCGGGAAAAGCGAGGCCTGACATATTATGTTCGTAGTCACTCAGAACATTATAAAGATTGTGGCAGTTTTACCTCAGTTGCGGGTGTAGATCCAAAACGAGTTGACGAGGCAATACAAGTAGTAGTTGAAGAATATAGCAAAGTTGCAAAGAACTCGATTGCCAAAGACGAATTTACGAAAGCGAAAGAATTCTTAAAAGGTCACTTTGTCTTGGAGCTTGAAGACAGCCGAGCAGTGGCTGGGTTTTACGCTGGTCAAGAGCTTTTAGAAAACACAATTGATACACCCGAAGAAGTGATTAAAAAAATCGATTCAGTTACGATAGAAGATATTCATACTGTATCAAAAAGCTATTTTAGTCAAGATCGGTTAAACCTTGCTATTATTGGCAATTTTGATCCTTCGACAAGCTCAGGACAAGCTCCTTCGACAAACGCTTCGGACATGAGCTCAGTGCCGAATGGCAGAGTGAAAGGGGATAGACAACGCTTTGAGAAACTGCTACAGTAGTAAATAGAGAGGCTAGTTATTAAAGGAACGAATTATGGAACAGACAGTAGTACTTATTAAGCCAGACGGGGTTAAAAGAGGATTGGTAGGAGAAATTATCCACCGGTTTGAGCGTGTTGGGCTTAAGATTGTTGCCATGAAAATGGTCTGGCCAAAAGAAAACCTGTTAGAAAAGCACTACAAAAGTAGCGACGAAGCAACCCTTAAACGTTGGGGAGAAAAAACCCTCAAAACCTATACTCAATACGGTAAGAACGCGAAAAAAGATCTTGGTACAGACTATCCCTTAGAACTTGGAAAAATGGTAAAAAAGTGGTTATTTGACTATGTAGTTAGTGGTCCGGTAGTAGCCATTCTTCTTGAAGGCCGTCATGCAATTGATAATGTAGTTGCTCTTGCTGGTCCAACCATGCCTGTTGCCGCAGCACCAGGAACAATCCGAGGCGATTATTCAACCGACTCAGCAGCCTATGCCAACGACGAGAAAAGAGGAGTTATGAATTTAGTGCATATCTCAGCAAGTGTAGAAGAAGCAAACTACGAGAAAACCCTTTGGTTTACTCCCGAAGAAGTCCACAGCTACAAAGTAAGCCACGAAAACATATAAACTCCCATTAAAAAATATTTTTGCTCTGTCGGGGATGGCAGATTTGAACTGCCGGCCTCACGGTCCCGAACCGTGCGCGCTACCACTGCGCTAATCCCCGTGATTTTACTGCAGGCGCGTGAATTGAGCGTCTGCCCATGAACTAGTCTGCCAATACTCAGACAGGCCGTTTTATATTCTACATCTTTTAAACCCATAAAGACAAGATCGTTTTGAAAAGAGCAAATTAGTTCTAGTTGACAAATAGAGTTCCATGTTTTATCATCAGTTCATGAGCAAAAGAAAGATTAATTCTGAAACAGTTCGACAAATCCAAAAATTAAGAGAACAAGGATATAGCTTACCAGAGATTAGTAAAACATTAAATATACCAAAAACTACAGTATTTCGATACATACAAAACGTAAGGATACTTTCTCAACATTTAGCGGCTTGGTCTATCAAAAGAGGAGGAAGCAGAAAAAGAAAAATGTTGAAAGAATATAAGGCATTAGAAGAAGCAAAAAATTCTATAGGTAAACTATCTGATAAAGAAAAAGTATTATTTTTATCTGCCTTATACTGGGCAGAAGGAAGTAAAAGAGATTTTGGATTATCAAATACAGACCCTTCACTTATAAGAATTTTTATAAATGGATTAAGAGAACTTTTTGCAATACCAAATGATCGGTTTAGAATAAGCGTAAGGTTATACGAAGATTTAGATATTAATACTTGCTTGTCTTTTTGGTCAGAAGTAGTTAATATGCCGAAAGAAAGCTTTATCGGTGTAAATATATTATTAGGAAAGAAAACAGGTAAGTTAAAATATGGGATGTGTAGAGTTAGAGTAGCCAAGGGCGGAGATTTATTAAAGAAAATTAATGGGATTAACAAGGTGGTATCTGAAAGTTTTGTCCCTATAGCTTAATAGGATAGAGCCTCCCGGTCCTAACGGGAAGATTCCCAGTTCGAGTCTGGGTAGGGACGCAGTATCCTTTTTGCTTGTCATTTATGACCAAGTCGGAAATTATTCGCTACTTAATTTTGCGAAGCATTGGCAATTTTTTGTTGCTATTCGCGTTGTTTGGAGTGGGAGCTACATTTGGACCAGCCATCTATTACGAAGCAGTCTATCTGATTGGTATTTATTTAGTCGTTTAATACCACGTTGAAGAAGCAAA